>NZ_CAQLEL010000111.1:0-1308 GCF_948826705.1 uncultured Ligilactobacillus sp. | reverse complement strand
TGTGTAACAGAAATTATTGAAGATTAAGGAGAAAACAAACAATGGCAAAAATATTCAGAGATTATGCAGAGGTAAGTGAAAGTATGATAGTTCCTTGATTTTAGAGGATAAAAAGTTAAAACCTAGCGAACGTAAGGTTCGTGATGAATTAGTAGCTAATAAAGCGGATTGGCAGTATCAATTATCAGCTCGTTGTTTACAATTATCGATCTCTGATCTAGGTAAAGCTTGGAAAAATTTCTTTGATAAGGCACAACCAGATTGGGGCAAGCCTAAATTTAAGTCTAAAAAAGCTCCTAGACAAGGCTTTAAAACTGATCGAGCTAAGATCATTGATGGAAAATTACGCTTAGATAAACCTCTAGGGATCAAAACTTGGTACGATATCAGATTTAAAGGGGCTAAGTCTTTAGAAGGTGATTTAAAAGTAGTTTCAATTTACCGTGAAAATGATAAATACTGGGCTAGTCTACCTTTTGAAGTAGAGATAAAAAAGAAGATCAAGACTGGTAAGCATTCAGCCGTTGACGCCAATGTCGGACATCTAAACTACACAGATGGTAAGATAAACATCTTGCCAGATAATTTGAAACGACTTTATAAACGTATCAAGTATTATCAAAGAAAATTAGCTAAAAAACGTGTTGTGAATGGTAAAAAAGCCACTAAAACAAATAATTACGTTAAAACGAGAGCCAAGTTACAACGTGATTATCGCAAAGTAGCTAATATTCAACATAATATTATCCAAAAATTCACCACCGAGTTAGTCATTAATTACGACCAGATAGTGATTGAAGACCTAGATGTCAAAAAAATGCAGATGACACATGTCGCCTCTAAAGGACTTCAACGTTCATTATTTGGTTATTTTAGACAAGTATTGATCTATAAAGCTAGTTGGTATGATAAAGAAGTAGTCTTAGCTGATAAATACTATCCAAGCACACAAAGATGTTCTGATTGCGGTCATATCAAGACTGGTGATGAAAAAATTAGTCTTGATGGTAATCAAAAATACAAAACTAAGCATAATGAATATATTTGTTATGAATGTGGTGCAGTTATGGATAGAGATGAAAATGCAGTAAAAAATCTTTTGGCTTTAATAGGTTAAAAATATAACGGGGTGAGCTACACCCTTAGGCTATCTGAGCTAGTCAATGTCATTACCCTCTTGTTAGGATATGGGAATACTAGCGTTGATGGTAGTAAATAAAATTAGGAAAGGAAAAGCTATATTTCTTTCTCAAATGTAATCATTTGATATATTTGATTACGTTTGTTCACGTTTTATATAGCAGGAAT
>NZ_CAQLEL010000110.1:0-6929 GCF_948826705.1 uncultured Ligilactobacillus sp. | reverse complement strand
TGTCATTACCCTCTTGTTAGGATATGGGAATACTAGCGTTGATGGTAGTAAATAAAATTAGGAAAGGAAAAGCTATATTTCTTTCTCAAATGTAATCATTTGATATATTTGATTACGTTTGTTCACGTTTTATATAGCAGTATGAGAAACGATGAAAATAGATAAAAAAACCAATATTTGGGATGTCATGGATGCTTTTTATCATAAATGGTGCATTGTTACTATGAAGAATGGCGATAAGAAGAAGTTGTATATTGTCGATGTAGATTATGAAACGTGGGGGTATGATATGATTATCTACAATCACACTGGGAGTAAATCTTACGGAGATGATGACATTCCCTTTGGCAAGATAGACTTTATTGAGTTAGCTGAATAAAGTTGTACCCACAATTCACTCGACCCGAGCAAGTCGTTAAAAGGCTTATTTTTTATGCAATCAATCTCGTGGAGCGTTCCACGAAAAATAAAAACGATAGGAGAGATTTGCATGGCATTAACAAGAGAGTTTTTAAAAGAACACGGCTTATCTGATGAACAGATCACGTCAGTAATGACCGAGCATGGTAAGACTGTTTCGGATTTAAAAAATGATGTTCAATCACTAACTAGCGAACGTGATAGTTTAAAAGAACGAGTTACCGATCGTGATAAACAACTTGAGGATCTCAAGAAGTCTGCTGGTGATAGCGAAGAACTGCAAAATCAGATCAAGCAACTTCAAGATGATAATAAGGCGGCGTCAAAGGATTACGAAGCTAAGCTTGCCAAACAGGCTAAAGAATTCAAAATCCAAAACGCTTTGAGAGATGCAAATGCAAAGAATGTCACTGCCGTTCAAGCGTTGCTAAAAGCAGATGATATTACTATCGGTGATGATGGTAAGTTGAATGGCTTTGATAATCAGCTCGAAGCGATCAAAAAAGATAATGCCTTTTTATTTGAAGATGAGAAAGCACATCAAAACGGACGGATCGTTGTTGGTGCAGGCCTTGGAAATGACAATGGCAAAGAAGCTAGCAAAGATCCAATTATTTCTAAGATTGCTGAACGCATGGCAAACGAATAGGAGGAAACAAAATGGGAATTGTATTGGATAGTAAAGATTTAGCAAAGATCGATAGTGAATTTCACGCTGACTCTAAGATTTGGCAACCTTTAACAGGTGGGGCAAAATCAATCAGTGAATCGGATTTTACAGGTGTACGTTCTGTACGTATCAATAAGATGGACGGTTTTGCAGACGCTACAGCGTATGTACGTAACGGTGACAACACACGTAAGAATGTAAACGTCACAAAAGAAACGATTGAGCTCACTAAAGAAGAATGGATCGGTTACGACTTAGATCAGCTTGATATGTCTGAAAATGGAGCATATACAGTAGCTAATGTTGTACGTGAACACACACAGCGTATCACAGTGCCACATCGTGATAAATTCATGGCTCAAAAGCTATATGATACAGCAACTGATGGTGGTAAGTTAGTAACGGATAGTATCGACAGCAAGAATGCACTAGCAGCTTATGATGATGTAGAACAATACATGACTGACAACGAAATTCCGGGCGGATGGATCATGCTTGTATCATCTGATTACTATAAAGCATTGAAGAACTCTGACGGAGTCAATAAGTCGTTTACAGTAAATCAACAATCGATCAACGGTATCGATCGCCGTGTTGCTCAATTAGATGGAGGCACACCGATTTTGACAGTACCTAAGCAACGTCTGCAAGGATTAAGTATCACAGATGACGTTAATTTCATGGCAGTTCCATTATTTGCTGTGGCACCGATCGTAAAATATAACACAATTGATGTTATCTCGCCAGAAGATGACCGCTCGGGCTATCGTTGGACGATCAAAGGTTTAAGCTACTATGATGCTGTTATTTTTGAGAACGCTAAGAAAGCTATTTATGTGGCAACACAACCAGCTAAGTCAAAATAGTTAGGTGGTGATAACCGTGTATATTAGTTTTGAAGACTACGTAAGTTTAGGGTATGACGCTGTAGATACTAATGATTTTGATAGAATTGCAAAAAAAGCTGAACGTATGATCGATAACGCAACTCGAGACTTCTATGTTATCCGTAATATTGAAGAAGATACGTTCGGTTTGCGAGCCCAAGCATTTAAGCGGGCAATCTGTGAACAAATAGATTTTATCAATGCCGGTGGCGGAACATCGTATGATATGGCTAACTCTAACTTTTCGAGTGTGTCGATCGGACGGTTATCACTTACGCCGGGAGATAAAGTATCCAATAAGGTCGTTGCTGGCTTATGTCGTGAAGCCTACACACTTTTAGCGCATTACGGTTTGTTGTATCGTGGGGTGGCATCAACATGGTAAACATTCCACGGATAAGCAAACAATTGTGTAACCAAAAAGTAGAATTTATCGAGAGCAATGTCAGTGATGAAACAGATGATTGGGGCAAACCGATCAAAACAGAGAAAGCAACACAGGTAAATAATGTGATCGTACAAGAGCAAACGATATACGCAGGCAACGGTAATAGTCGTGTCATCACGGCTAATGCAGTTGTCTTTTTGTTTGCGGGTGTAACTGATCCGATGCCAAAACTTTCAAGAGAAGATGTAGGCAATAAGATCAAATATGCCGGAAAAGAGTGGACGATCATCAATATCGTTGTCAATCAAGATCCTTTTAGTAACGGTGTTTATAGTTATGAATTGGAGGTGTTGTGATGAGTGTAACAGTTTCTTTTCATGGCGATGGATTTGATAAAAAGGGTTCATCCAGTAGGCTTGACTCAGCTTTATATCATGCAACCAATCAAGCAGCTGCTGACATGGATCAATTTGTTCCGTTCAAAAGTGGGTACTTGTCCAATACTGGTCATACGTTTAAAAATCACATCAGTTGGCAAGCTCCGTATGCAAGGGCTCAATTTTACGGTGTTATCAATGGTAGTCCAGTAGTTAATTACACACGAAATCAACACCCACTTGCTACCAAGCGATGGGATTTAAAGGCTAAGTCTTTGTACATGAATGACTGGAAGAGAGCCTTTATAGTTGGTTGGGAAAAAGGAGGACAATGATGGATCTAGAAAGTGTTTTGCAAAAAGTGATCAACAAGCTTGAACTGCCAACTGCAATCAAGCGTGGCTATATGAATGGCAAGAAAATTCCCGAATTGAGAATCTATTCTTTACCAGGATCAAATGTCATTAGCTGCGACTACGAAGGTAACAAGACTGAACAATTCAATTTTGAGATCGCTATGCGTTCCGACGATGAGGCTCTGATCAATCAGTGCCTTTTTTTAATTGCTGAATTGCTTGGCGATCATGATTTTTCTGTTGTCAGTCAAGACAATAGTTTTATTTTTAACACACTACAACTGACATCGTTCCCACACATTATTTCTGCTGATCCTGCAGGAGTAGCGTTTTATGTGCTTGATTTTCAAGTTGTAGTTGACACATTCAATAAATAATTAGGAGGTATTAACATGGCAATTACTACTACAAAAGTCGCTAACTCTGAACCTGTGAGCGACGGATTTTTACTGAACTCAACTAATCAATACTATATCGATGTTACTGGTGGTGACAATCTAGCTGATGTTACCGACGCAAAGTGGGCCCGCTTGGCAAAAGGAATCGCTAGTGTAACACCGGCTGGAAACGAAACAGCGAACAACGATGCTTACTACGACGGTGGCGCTTACGGATCTAATGACATCACTGGTAAGCGTCCGCAATGGTCTTTTTCTGGGCATCGCGTTTACGGCGATAAAGCTCAAGACTTTGTTGCAGGCAAAGAATTTGCCGTCGGTGAAGCTCTTAAGACACGTATGTTATGGATCAATTCGACTGGTGAAATGATCGTAGCACATGTAACTATCATGACGATCGTTGCAAGTGGCGGTAACGCTAACGCAAAGCAAACATTTAGTTTTGTTTTGGGGATGAACGGCGAACCTGTGATCCCAAACGGCAAACCTAAAGTTGTCGCAGGCGACGAAGATGGTTTGTTCAAACTTAGTGATCAAGTCACTGGTTCAACTGACTAATCAATAAAGCGACAGAGACGAGAGATGTGAGACGAAAATGGAGGAATTTAAAATGGCTGTAAAACAAATTAACTTAGACGCACTTATTGATAACACTACAAAAGCAGAAGTTCGTATTGCTGGCAAAGTATATCCGATCACAATCGATGACGAAATGTTTAAACGATTGACCGAATTGCAAGCTGAACTTGCGACATATTTTGCTGAATTAGGAGATATCAGTGAAGAAAAATTTGCTGAGATCGGTGCTGATGGACGTAAAGAAATCATCAGCAATATGTTTAACGAGATCAACAAGAAAATGATGTCAACATTAGATGAATTACTAGGCCAAAACGAAGGTCACCGTTTATATGAACGGTTAGGTCGAAAGACAGTTGCTTTATCTTATTTGATTGGAGAACTTCGCAAGATCTATACCGATTCAATTAAAGAAAAACAAAAGGAAGAAAAGAAGCAAAACGATCGTATGAGTCTTTATACCAAGAACAAGCGCAAAAAACGGAAGTGATATAGATGATCAGTTTGACCGAAAAATTAAACCGATCGATTGAATACCGCGGCAAGTTTTATGCGGTCAACTTAGCATTTGATAACGTGCTTAGATTCTATGAAATGCTCGACGATGAAGTACTTGACAACGATCATAAATTTTTGACAGCTTTCAAGATGTTTTTTGAAGATGATGCGCCACTTGATCCAGATTTTGTGATCACTGGAACTGACGCACTGATCAAATATATTGGTCAGCAGTCGTATGGATCGTCAGAACCTGAAAAAGATATCGCAGGAAATGAGATGGAGTCTATTAAGTACTACTCGTACACGAAAGATGCGGAAGCGATATTTGCTAGTTTCGTGCAGTGCTACAACATTAATTTAGCTCGTGAGTTGTATAAGCCAGCAAATGAGCGTTTGCACTGGGATGAGTTCAAAGCTTTGTTTAATGGCTTAAGCGAAGATACTTACATCATGCGTATTATCGATATAAGACGCAGATCGCTTGATGGGCTAGAAGGTGAAGCACTGAACTCGTTGCAAGAAGCTAAGGATCATTTTTCATTAGGACAGCAGTTCAACGTTCAAGCGCAAGAGCAACGTGCAGACGCTGCTTTTAGCGGCTTTTATAACATGGCTAAACATCAACAAGAAAGGAAGTGATTAGATGGCTGATGGTGTTGTTACGATCGATATCGATATGCCACTCGATAAGTTTAAGAGCGATATGCAGCTAGCAGAGAGCTTGTTGAAAAAACTTGGTAATGGCGCAGGTAGCGAAATGGATAGCGACTTTAAAAAAGCGTCAAGTAATGTTGTGAATGAAGCAAAAGACGTCAAAAAAGACGTTGACGCTGAACTAAAGAAGCCAACAGCTACGATCACTCCTAAAGTCGATGATAGCGATGCGCAAAAAGGCACGCAGAAGATCATCACGAGCTTGCGTAAGCTACCTAAAGAACAAAAAGTAAAGTTAGACGCAGACGCTAAAAAGGCCGGCATAGACGACTTTACGACCCTTTTAAAACGAGTTCCAAAGAAGACACGTACTGAGATCTTAGCACAAGCACAAAAAGGCGAAGTCATCGACTATGAAGCTTTGCTAAACAAGCTACCTAAAAAGATATTGACCGAAGTCCAGCTAAATGATAATGCAAGCGACAAGCTAAGAGCTATTAAGAAAGAGTCTGAAAGCACTGAAACAGGTTTTACTCGCTTAAAAACTATTGTAGCTGGTTCATTTCTTGGTGGTGCTGCTTTAAATGGGATCACAATGTTAGTAGACGGTCTAAAAGATGTTGTCGTTGAAGGGGCTAACGCTTCAGATGCGATGGACAAATTTAGATCGACAATGCAACTTGGTGGCTTTGGCGAAGATGAGATCAAAAAGACATCTGATCAAGTTATGGACTATGCTAATAAGACAGTCTATGGACTAGATGACATCGCTAATACGACTGCTCAGTTAGCCGCTAACGGTATTAAGGACTATATGGGGCTGACAGAAGCGGCGGGTAACTTGAATGCTCAAGCTGGTGGTAACGCTGAGACATTTAAATCAGTTGCTCTGATGCTTACGCAAACGGCTGGTGCTGGTAAGTTGACTACTGAAAACTGGAACCAACTTGCTGATGCTATTCCGGGTGCGTCTGGCGTGCTTCAAAAAGCTATGAAAGACGCTGGCGCATATACTGGCGATTTCCGCGATGCTATGGCTAATGGTGAGATCACAGCTCAAGAGTTTAGTGATGCTTTGATGAAACTTGGCCAAACTGACGGAGCTAAAAAAGCCGCTGAGTCTACCAAAACTTTTGAAGGTGCGATCGGTAACTTACAAGCTGCAGTCGTTGACGGTATGAAAAACGTCATCGATGCGTTTGGTAAGGATCGTATTACTGGACCTATCAATGGTTTTGGCAACATTGTGCAAGATACGTTTGGCAAGATCACAAAGACGATCGAGAATAACAAGAAAGTTATTGATACGCTTGCTGGTGTCTTTTCTGGAGTTTTTGGAGCGATCGGCAACACTTTATCTATGTTTGCGACGAGTTTCAAAGTTAACGTGGCGGGTGTGTTGAATAATAAAGAGATCACTCAAAATGTCGAGAGTTTTAAAAAGAGCTTTGATCGAGTCATGGATGCGATCAAGCCTATTGAACAGGCTATTGGTGGTCTTTTAGGCGTGATCACAGGTGGGGCTTTTTCACTTGCTGTTGACCTTGTCAAAGGGTTGGCAAAAGGCTTAGGTTTAACGGGTGATGAAGCTGATAAAGCGAAAGGTAAGCTAGATTTTAGCGGTGTAGCTCGGATCTTTTCAACTGTATCGCAGGCTTTGAATACAGTTTTGAGCTTTGTTAAGCCAGTAGTAAGTGCG
>NZ_CAQLEL010000109.1:0-1425 GCF_948826705.1 uncultured Ligilactobacillus sp. | reverse complement strand
GCTAATGTCGTCAAAGGCGGTGAAAAATTAGCCAAACAATTGTATATCTACGATACTAAAAAGATCGTATCTCCTCAGCAAAAAGGCAGCTTGAAAGTCAAAGACTATCTCAAAGAAGCCAAGAGCAGTGCCTTAAAAGAGCTGAACTTTAAAGCAATGTTTAAAGATCTTAGTAAGGCTAAAGGACTAGGACGAGCTATCCCTGGAATAAACATCGCCAGCAAGACTTTATCGCTCTATGACGGTTTCAATGAATCAAATAAGATGGCAAACGAACATAAGCTAAAAGGCAAGGCAAGAGCAATGAGTCTTATCGGAGGTACAGCGATCGATCTGGGTGATATGGCTGTGACTGCGGGTCTATCGACTGTTGGTAGTATGGTGGGAACATGGGGTGTTGCTACGTTTATAGGAGGATTAGGTATAACAACGGCACCAGCTTGGATTACAGTAGGTGCAGGCATAGCTATTGCTAGTGGTGCTGCTTTGGTGGCGTCCTGGGCAATTAAGGAAACTGGTGTTGGGAAATTTGTAAAAAATAAATGGAATGATTTTTTGAAAAGGGGTATGACTTTAGAAAATGGAAAAGGATGAAAAAATGAAAATATCTTTTAGGCAAATAATGTATCGCTATGCGCAGATACTAACTTATAATAAGCTGGAAAATAGCATTACTATATTTGTAAATGGATTTTTGCTAATGATTTTGTATGTTGGATTTTCTGCTCATACATTACCAGTGGAGGTAATTCCCTACGCATACAGAGATAAGCTGTTAATGTTTTATGTAATTACAACGATATTATTAGTACTTTCAAGAATATTTTGGTGCTGGTATCATCAACAAAGGTTTGCTGGGGCTGTGGAAGTGATATCGAATTATGTGAATGTTATTGTAATAACTATTTTAATTGGATGGTTAACAAAAATAGATACAAAAACATTAATTATGGGTATTACTATAGTTGTCTTATTTAATATTGTAATTTATGTTGTTAGACTACTAGGTAGTCAAAAATTACCAATGTATATGCTATTTAGTGTAGTTATTTTTGCAGTAGTTACTACTTTTTTGTACTTATTTACAGGAGTAGATTTTTTTATAAAAATATCTTTTATCCCAATGGCATGTATAGTGTCTTCTAGGATAATACCTTACTGGTTAATGCTAGATACACCTTATCGTCGTAACCTAATAAAAGAATTTGGTCCTAAAGACATCGACAAGTCGGCAATTTTTGTATCAAAAAAGAAAAGCAAATAAATTACCTGTTTTGACAACATTGGGGGTGTTAGAAGATGAGAATTGATGTAGGCGAAGTCTTAGCGACCAAAAATGAGTTGTCACGGACAAAGATGCGCCTTTTAGGAAGTTTGAGTGATGCTAAAATGGCAGCTGATTCAGTCAAAACAAGTAATGCATTG
>NZ_CAQLEL010000108.1:0-25807 GCF_948826705.1 uncultured Ligilactobacillus sp. | reverse complement strand
GGGGAGAAGAAGCAAAAGGCGGTTATCTGATGCTTACGTCCTCTGCCGCCTTGGTATTTATGGGGCTTTTTTGTATTAAAATGAAGCGCCTGCTGTTAGAGCGTTTTCAGGAAGAAAACAGTATCCTGAGAGTCAGGCTTTACCATAAGGGGCGCATGGCGGATACATATGGACTCATCGACACGGGAAACGGTCTTGTGGACCCTATCAGTAAGGAGCCGGTCATCATTATACAAAAGAGCCTTGCTGAAAAACTTCTTTTAAAAGAAGACATAGGGGAGGAAAAGGGATACAGAGTCATTCCCTATGGCAGTATCGGAAGAAAAAAGGGGATTCTGGAAGCATTCCGGATGGAGAGGTTGGAAATTTTAAAAGAAAGGGAAAGCGGAGAGGATGAGGCAGTAATCAGAGAAAAGGTTTTATGTGCTGTATATGAAGAAAACTATAGTAACGACGCTTACGAGGTAATTCTGACACCACTTTTGCTATAGGAAAAGGGAGGAAAAACATGATTTTAAAGGTATCTATGCCGGGAAAATTTCAATTCCGGATATTGAGAAGAGAAGGAAGTCTTTTATTCAGCAAACAGGGAGATATTCATTATATAGGAGGTACGGAGGTGCTTCCGCCGCCGCTGATGGATAGAGATGAAAATGCAGTAAAAAATCTTTTGGCTTTAATAGGTTAAAAATATAACGGGGTGGGCTACACCCTTAGGCTATCTGAGCTAGTCAATGTCATTACCCTCTTGTTAGGATATGGGAACACTAGCGTTGATGGTAGTAAATAAAATTAGGAAAGGAAAAGCTATATTTCTTTCTCAAATGTAATCATTTGATATATTTGATTACGTTTGTTCACGTTTTATATAGCAGGTCTAACAATGAAAATTAACGTAAATTTCAAAAACTATACTATCCCAGCTGAATATGCCAAAGGCGCTTCAATGCAGGATAGCTTACTTGGAAATCCAATCAAATCTTTTCCATTTCAAATTTGTGAGATCCCGACTAATACCAAATATTTGGCATTTAGTTTGATCGACCATGATGCAGTACCAGTCTGTGGTTTTTCTTGGATCCATTGGGTCGTGGCGAATATTCCCACTTCGCATAAACAATTGATCAATATCCCAGAAAATTTCTCGCGTATTGATCATAAGCATTTAAGTGGTAAAAACAGCTTTGCGACCCCCTTTTTAGAAACTGATCTTTCATTGATCGAAAATAATTATGTTGGCCCGACTCCACCTGATAGAGACCATCATTATCTTTTAAAAGTTTATGCTTTAAAAGATAAACTCGACTTAAAAAATCATTTCTACTTTAATGACTTTTTGGAACAAGTCAACTTAGTCTCGCTTGCGAGCTGTGAGATCAAACTTATTGGAAAATATTAAAGAGACTGTTACACAATTAAAAAGACATCTTCAAATCCGAACGTTGGAATTGAAGATGTCTTTATTCATCCCTAAAAATATATCACAGCCTCATTGTTAGGCATTTTATTGTTCTGAGATGTGTACCCGGATCTTAGCCGAAACTTCATTGTGCAACTTTACAGGAACATTGGCGTATCCCATTGCACGGATCGGTGCTGCTAGTTCCATCTTACGCTTATCGATCTTTAAGCCGTGTTGTTTTTCCATGGCTTGAGCGATCTGCTTGGATGTGATCGAACCAAATAAACGCCCGTCTGTGCCAGCTTTTGCCTTGATCTCAACGACATAATTGCCAGATTCTAATTTTTCTTTGAGGACCTTTGCTTCAGCTAATTCTTCAGCCTCTTTTTTTGCTTCGGCTCTCTTTTGACCACGCAATTGGCTCATTGCTGCTGCATCAGCTTGCTTAGCCTTATTGCTCTTGATCAAGAAGTTTGCGTATCCATCAGGAATTTCCTTGACCTCACCGCGTTTACCTTTACCGCGTACGTCTTGTGTAAAAATGATTCTCATAAAAAAATCCTCCCATACGTAGTTTTGCTACTCTTTATTTTCCTGCTCTTGTTTAAGAATTGCAAGCAGTTGTTCTTTGACCGCACTCACAGTTGTATCAGCGATCTGGGTCGCAGCATTGGATAAGTGACCACCGCCACCCATTTCTTCCATGATCACCTGCACGTTCTTAGTCCCGTTGCTTCGCGCTGAAACGCCGATCTTACCTGAAGCCCGCTTAGTGATCACAAAAGAGGCTTCCACACCACTGACATTTAACAGTGAATCGGCAACTTGAGCAGCGATAACTGGATCATAGACTTGATCTTCTTCACCACAACAGATCGCGTCTCCTTCAGCAAATTTAGTCCGTTCGACCAAATGATTGCGTTGCATGTAGCTAGTGACACTTTCTTTCATGAAATGTCGTGCCATCACTAGATCCGCTCCAACTGAACGTAAATAGCTCGCCGCATCAAAGGTCCTAGTCCCAGTCCGCAAAGCAAACGATTGGGTATCAATAATGATCCCTGTGAGCATTGCTGTGGCTTCGAGCTTATTGATCGGTTCGCTGTCTTTTGCTTGATACTCAAAGAGCTCAGTGATCAACTCACATGTCGAACTTGCATAAGGTTCGATATAGACCAAGATCGGGTTATCAGGAAATTCCTCGCCCCGTCGATGATGGTCGATCACCATGACGCGATTTTTGAGCTTATCATAGAGTGGGCGTGCGATCGACATCGATGGTTTCGAGTGGTCAGCCATGATCAAAAGGCTATCCTTAGTAGCTTTTTCCAAAGCCATTTCCGGGGTTATAATTGAACCCTTGATATTTGGATATTGTTCCAACTCCTCTAACAAACGCTCAATATCTGAGTGAAGATCTTCTTTATCTAAGACGATCCAACACCGCTTACCATTCATCGCTGCGATCCGCCGCACCCCTAGACAGGCGCCTAGCGAGTCCATATCTGGATGACGATGTCCCATCACAAAGATCTGATCGGCCTGGTTCATCAATTCGGTCAACGCCTGTGAGATCATCCGTGCTCGAACTCGGGTACGTTTCTCCATCGGGTTAGTCTTACCCCCATAGAAACGAGCTTGGCCATCGACCGCTTTGACGACGACTTGATCGCCCCCACGTCCCAAGGCAAGATCTAAGTTATTTTGTGAGAGCTTTGCCAGTTGGGTCAGATCCGAACCACCATATGCGATCCCTACACTGAGCGTCACAGGCGAATTTTGCTTGGACGTCCATTTGCGCACTTCATCTAAGATCTTGAATTTTTCTTTCTCTAACACTTTGAGCGTCTTGGCATAAGTCAAGATAAAGAAGTGATCTTCATCGACTCGCTTGAGGTAGATACCAAATTCTTTCGCCCAATCCGCTAAGGCATTCGTCACAAAATTTCCCAGGTTAGAAATATCTTTATCATTCATCGCACTGGTAACTTCATCATAATTATCCAAGAAGATCTGCCCGATGACTAACCGCGTATCTTCGTATTCTTGCCGGATCTTGGCATAATGCGTCACATCCATCAGATACAGTGCATCAATATCTTTTTGGACCATCAGACTAAAAGCGCGCCCATGCAATTTGACTTCTATATCTTTGTCCTTATTGTCTTGTTTAGCCGTAAGTTGCTCATAGAGCTGACGATCGACCTCTTTTAGCGGCTTGCCCAGCACTTCTTGATTGTCAAAATAGCGTTGCATATAAGGGTTGATCCATTCGATATACCCCTCTTTGTCGTAAAATAAGATCCCGATCGGCATTTTGATCAACGCATCCTGTTCACCACGCTTGATCCGATATGACAGATCAGAAATGTATTCAGTTGTATCTTCAGTGACTTGCTTTAAAGTAATATAGGCAACTACGGTCATGATAAGCATAAAGACCACGCTGATATATCCTAGAATAATATTGGTTCTAAAGGCCAGGATCACACAAATGACCGCTACAAGCGCCAGCATCCAAGCTAACACACGCAAATGTCTGTCATACATGAATTCAGGCAGTTGCCAAAAATCTTTGTTAAAAAATTTTTTCACTGGTTTATCCCCGCATTCCTTTCCCAATTCTTAACCTAATTTTATACTTCTGCTACTTATTCTATCACAAACGAGTTTGACTCTCAGTAAGTATGACTATAATAGCTTGAAAAATCAAGTTGCTTTGCCCAAAATAAAAAGCCACGAGTCGACCCGTAGCTTAGTGTTATGAGTTAAGTTATTCACTTAGTTTAAGTATACGCCCGCAACTATTTATTGTCAGCAATTCAAAACTAAATTTTAAGCTTTCTTTGAGACTTCCCCTCTAAACCAGCTGTTCTTGCTGAAAAAGGCATACATGTCATTTAGGAAAAAGACGCTATAACTAAAGATCAAGGCAAAATTTCCATCGCCTTGCAACATCGTTTGGACCCATAAAGCGATCGTAAAAATCGATGCTAGTGTGAAAACATAGTATTGTTCACGTTTACGGTTCAATTCCAATAGTGCACCCGTGATCGCCATTGCTAAGTTCAAGCTGTCTAAAAAGACCCTAGGATCATTAGTAAAGCTAAAGATCGTATATGTGCATAACCAAGCAACTACAAAAAACAAGCCATATTTGAGCCATTCAAGCCCACTTTCTAATTTTTCAGCTTGGATATCATCGTTCCATTTTGGATCTAAAATACAAAAAATATCTAAAAAGATCAAATACCCGATCTGTTCCCAAGCTGTCGCATAATTTTTCGCCATAAAACCAGTTGCCGCGATGCAAATAGCTGAGATCGCACCACACCAGCCTTGGATCCCTGATAAGTTAGAGATCCCGATCACACATGCAACAGACAGATTGCCCCCAACAAAAGCGAGCAGGGACTGAAGTGGGGTTTGGTCAAAAGATTGGAGCAACGAAATAACTTGGAGCACAAAGTTGAACGCCAATAAAAAGTAACTAAAATATCCCCAGCCTTTACATTGATTCAATAACCACTTGAAATATCCCTTCCGAAATACATTCTTGGAATATTCTGGTAAATGGGTCAATACATCTTGATAACGTTCAAACATCTAAAAACTTCCTTCCACTAGACAATGATTTTTCGCATTTAAAAAATTCAATGTAACTATTATAGCCATGTCTTTCAGCTAAATTCAACTTAAAAAACACAATATATTGTAATTCTAATTTTATTAAATCTATATATTGTGTGTAATTTGATTTTTAAATGTTGATTTCCCTAAGTTTTTCTTACGATATTTATATCTTTTTCTTAAAAGACAAGAATTGATTTCTGGTGGTAAAATTAAAATGTAGCTAGATATAAAATCAATGAGGTGTTTTAGAGATGAAATTAAAAAAATTAGCAACTGCATTCTTGGCGGTGCTGACCTTTTTAGGGGCAATTTTGATCAGTCCCAAGGCTTTAGCCGCAAGTAGCAGTAACACACATACGTTAAATTCCGCTTATGTCGTCTATGGATCCGGCACGAGCCAAGAAGCACGCCAAAATTTAGCTAAGGTATTTGAAACTGATTCTTCATTCAAGACTTTGACCGCTACAGCTACCGATTACAATAAATATATCGCTAATGGCTCTAGCAATACGACTGACGCTGCAATGATCAGCTCTGTTGCGATCGCGCCTGGAGATCCTGGCTCTGGGGTCAAAGTCAACATCAAAGACTACAATGGTTCTAACAACATTACCCAAGTAACTTCCCAACAATATGCAATGGTCGCACAAATGGCGGGGGTAACTGATGTCAGCATCGTCGTGACCGCTAACCGTCCCGTTTCAGGTGAATCAGCCTTAACTGGGGTCTACAAGGCCTTAGCCGAAGATGGCGTTTCATTGAACACAGAAAACACAGCGACAGCTAACGAGATGCTTTCAGCGACTCAACCGGCGATCGACGCCAACAAAGATGATGCTACTTATCCTGGTAAGTTGATGGCAGCTGTTGGTGATGTGTCCAAGCAATTGGCACAACAAAAGCAAGATAACCAAGAACTAGCTACAAAACAAGACATCGAAGATATGTTAAATAAGGCTTTAGCTGACCGTGGTATTCAAGATCAAACGACCTCAGAGCAAGTAACACAGATCTCAGGTGCTTTGGTAAACTTCCAAAATTCACCGATCAGCTCAAGCAAGACATATATCAATAACGTGACAAACACGATCAATAACGTTAAAGATTCGACTGGTAATTTGATGAATAAAGCTAAAGACTGGGCTAACAGTGCTCAAGCTAAAGAAGCCGTCGAACAAGCTAAAGGCTGGTTTACCCGCTTCATCGAATGGGTCAAGAGTTTGTTTAATTAGTATTTTAAAATAACGCCAAGAGCCCCCAAACATGTGTTGGAGGCTCTTAGCGTTATTTTGACGACTAGAAGGACAAATAGCGGATAATATCACAGTCTCTGATCATTTTCTCAAGCTATACACCTTGTAATACCCCTAAAGCTGAGAAGATCCCAAGGGCGCATAACAAGCCACCACTGATGATCCCTAACCACAAACGGCTACTAGAAAGCATATTTTTGTGATCTGCGACGACTAATTTGTGATAATAGCGATATGTCGCATAAAGTTCAAACGCCCCTAGAACAAAAATTATTGCACTTAAAACCAAACCTTTGACCATTTTTTCACCCTCATTGCTATTTTATTCAATAATACCACATTTCTTCTATAAAGAGCGCTTGTCTCTCTTGAGCGATATCACTTATCATTATGGTGGGGCTAGTGTGCAGAAGATGACGCTTATAAATTATGCTAGTTAATTCATAGAAATGAGGTCCAATATGAAAAAAATCGTTTTTACCGATTTAGCTACTAATTTGTATACCGCACCAATTTTCACTATACTTGAATTCAATGGGCGGACATTTTACGGAACCAATCGCCAACTGCCACTTGCAATTTTATTTCGCAAAAATTCACTTGCTTTTGCGAAAACACAATTTGAAGCAACACATCTCAAGCTCTTCGATGACCGCGACAATTTAATGCTTACTCTACCACCCGAGCAGATCACCCAGGCTTGTCTAGGAATGTATCTAGCTAAGATCACGCTTCGACCGTTGCCTCAACTGACAGAGCGTTTTATCTTTTCTCTGATACTTAAGTTAACCGACGACCGCCAGATCCAACTGCTAAATGGCGAAACGCAGGCGATCCCTCAAGTGATATCTTGGCTTACCGACCAAAATATCAAAATTGATGATCCAATGCGCCTAGCTTCTAAACTCGATGCATCGACCACGATCGACTTTAGAAGCTTTACTGTACTCTCAAATGGAACTGAGTTTGCTAGGACTCTCGAGCTAAGCTAATTGCTCCACTAGTCATCGCTGAGTGCACAACAATGCGGGATCTACCATGATGGTAGGTCTCGCGTTTTATATTCTAAAACACATTTTTGCTACACATCTTTTTTATGGACATAAAAAAACTCCGTGATCGGGGAAAATCACGGAGAAAAAGGTTATGTTATTGGGGAAATACTATCCTAAAGTAAATCTAAGATAGTTATCACTTACTACATAAAAAGGGGAGAAGATTGATTCATCATCAATCTACATATCTATAATACACCTAAATGACCCAAAATGGCTAACTTTTTTATTGATTTTTTCTTAAGAATTTAAATTATATTTTTTTCATATTAGACAAAGTTCGGTTATTATATTCGACTTTTCCACAACTTTATCCACATACATGGTTATACCTTTACAAATCAAAGATTTACTAATAAGATTTTTAAAAATCTTTCTTACTCTTTAAGCGATAAATCGTATAATACCCAATAAAAAAATATAATAGTTCGCCTTTAAAAAACGAAATTTTTAAAAACTTTTTTTCGAAAAAATCTATCCAAACAAAAAAACGCCTCACAATGAGACGTTTTTTGATTAATCTTCGGCAACGAATGGCAATAAGCCCATGATACGTGCACGTTTGATCGCAACAGTAAGTTTACGTTGGTTCTTTGCGCTAGTACCTGTTACACGACGTGGCAAGATCTTACCGCGTTCTGAGATGAAACGCTTAAGAAGGTCTGTATCCTTGTAGTCGATGTATTCGATGTGGTTAGCAGCGATGAAGTCAACTTTACGACGGCGACGTCCGCCTCTTCTTTGTTGTGGCATTAGATTTCCCTCCTGTCAATTTTAGAATGGTAAGTCATCATCTGAGATATCGATCTGTTGACCACCTGCAAATGGATCAGCAGCATTGTTACTATTGTTTGTATTGGTATCAAAACCATTACCTCCAAAAGCATCATTGGTCTGATTATTTGCTGGAGTCCCAAATGGATTAGATGACTGCATATCATTTGAAGGAGCTGAACCTTGCACATTAGCGTTACTGCTGCCGTGTTGGGCACGATACCTTTCTGATTCAGCCTTGGATTCCAAAAGTGAGAAATTCTCAGCTAAAACTTCAGTAACATAAACACGTTGACCTTGTTGATTCTCATAAGAACGGGTTTGGATCCGTCCTTCGATCCCTACTAAGGAACCTTTGTGGGTAAAGTTAGCGAAGTTTTCGGCTGCTTTACGCCACATTACACAATTGATGAAATCAGCTTCACGTTGACCTTGTTGGTTGGTGAAACGACGGTCGATCGCGACAGTAAAGCTTGCCACGGCTGCCCCTGAAGGCGTGTAGCGCAGTTCAGGATCTCGGGTCAAACGACCTACTAGAACAACTGAATTGATCAAAGTTCATTTCCTCCTTTACTTTATTTATAGTCTATCTTAGTCTTCACGTTTAACGATCATGTGGCGTAAGATACCATCATTGATCTTGGAAAGACGGTCAAATTCGTTGATAGCGTCTGCGTTTTCAGCTTTGATGTTTACGATGTGGTAGACACCTTCTGTGAAACCACCAATTTCGTAAGCAAAACGACGCTTAGACCAGTCTTTTGATTCTACGATTTCAGCACCATCATTTTTCAAGATGTTGTCGAAGCGTTCAACTAATTCATTCTTAGCTGCTTCGTCAAGTGATGGGTTGATGATGTAAGTAATTTCATAATTTGTCATGACTGTTTGCACCTCCTTATGGACTATTGGTTCTTTATCTAAAGTAAGAACAAGGAGAATCTAAAGCTAATTTTGTTTAGATACTCACGAAATAGAATTATAACATTATTAAAACTATTTTGCAAGGGACTTTGAACTACGACTACACTTTATAAATACGCAATTGTTGGCGAAATTTTTTTCTTTTTTCAAAAAATTTATTTCCGCTAATTATAGGTAAACATAAAAAAATAAAATTTCCAAAGTTGTAACTATTGACATTACATCAAAAAGAAGATAGGATAATGTCATCAAATAAATGTAATAATTAAAATTACAACAAAATGGAGGAATTTATTATGACAAAAGTTGCTGTAATTAGTGCTGATGGTCGGGTCGCTGGTCACGTTATCAAGGAATTAGTTGCTCGTGGCTATGATGTTACTGGTTTTGGGCGCAAAGATGAAAATACAACTGATGCGCAAACATATATTAAAAAAGATCTGTTTGATCTCACTAAAGCCGATCTTGGCGAGTTTGAGATCGTTGTTTCTGCTTTCGGGACTTGGAAACCAGAAACACTTCATCTTCACGTTGAAGTTATCAAATATCTAACAGCTCTTTTGGCCAAGACAGACAAGCGTTTGATCATCGTTGGAGGTGCTGGTAGCCTCTATGTTGACCCCGAACACAAGACTCAGTTAGTCGACACACCAGATTTCCCAGCAAAATTTTACGCTTTAGCCAAAGCTCAAACTGATGCCTTAACAGAATTACGCAAACATGATGATGTTGATTGGACCTTCATCAGTCCAGCCGCTGATTTCCAAGTTGACGGGAAACGTACGGGTGAATACATCCTTGCTGGTGAAGAATTGACCCTTAACGACCGTGGTGAAAGCATCATCAGTTATGCTGATTACGCGCTTGCCATGGCTGATGAGATCCAAAATGGTGACCATATCAAAGAACGTATCAGTGTTGTCCGTAAATAATTATCTATAGACGCAAAAAATCCACAGTACTCTTAAAAGTACCGTGGATTTTTTTGTGGATAAATTATTTTTGGAATAAATTTTAATTATCCACAGTTTTATTCTTCAGTCTTTTCTTCTTCAGCGGGTTCAGCTTCGACTTTAGCCATCGTTGAAACCGTAGCATCATCATCTAAGTTGATCAACTTGACCCCAAGTGTTGCCCGACCTGTTTGGGAAACATTAGCGAGGTTAAAGCGGATCATAACACCCTTATTCGTGATGACCATGATGTCTTCGTCCCCATTGACCGTTGTCATACCAGCGAGTTCACCGTTTTTGGCAGTGATATTTGAGGTCTTGATACCTTTACCACCACGACCCTTGATCGGATATTCGCTAGCCGGTGTCTGCTTACCAAAGCCTTTTTCAGAGATGACAAAGACTTTACTATCAGGACGCAAGATCGAAGCCCCGATGACATGATCTTCATCACGCAAGCGGATACCGCGGACCCCAGCAGCTGAGCGTCCCATTGGGCGGACAGCTGTTTCAGCAAAGCTGACGGCATAACCACCACGAGTTGCAATGATGATGTTTTGTTCACCATCTGTGATCGAAACATGGATCAATTCATCGCCATCGTGTAAGGAGATCGCCTTTAACCCATTCTTTCTGATATTACCAAATTCAGTCACGGAAGTCCGTTTGACTGTACCTTTGACTGTGGTGAAGAATAAGAAGTGCGAATCATCACGCTTATCAGCTTCAACATTGATCACTGTTTGGATCTTTTCTTCTTTATCGAGGTCTAGTAAGTTGATCACAGGGATCCCTTTAGCAGCTCGACCATATTCTGGGACCTCATAGCCCTTCATGCGATAAACTTTACCCACATTTGTGAAGAACAATAATTCATCGTGGGTCGAAGTCGTGATCAAGTGTTCAATGAAATCATCATCATGCACGCCCATACCTTGGACGCCACGACCACCGCGCCGTTGTGCTTTAAAATCACTTGTTGGCAAACGCTTGATGTAACCGTTATGCGTCAAAGTGATCACAACATTTTCTTCTTCGATCAAGTCTTCATCTTCAATGCTCAAGACTTCACCGACCATAAGTTCAGTCCGGCGTTCATCGCCAAAGCGTTCTTGGATCTCCAATAATTCTTGGTAAATGATCTGATAGATACGTTCTTCGTGCGCTAAAATATCTTTGTAATCGGCGATCGCTTCCATCGTCTTTTGATATTCAGCTTCGACCTTTTCACGTTCCAGACCAGTCAAACGAACTAAACGCATATCCAAGATCGCTTGGGCTTGTTTATCACTCAAATGATATTCATTCATCAAGCGATCCTTAGCGATATCACCACTCTTAGAATTACGGATGATATTGATGATCGCATCGATATGGTCTAAAGCGATCCGCAGACCTTCTAAGATGTGTGCTCTTGCTTGCGCCTTTTTCAGATCAAATTGTGTTCGACGACGAATAACTTCTTCTTGATGCTTCAAGTAATATGTCAAGATCTGCTTTAGACTCAAGACTCGTGGCGTCCCATTAACGATCGCCAACATGTTGAAGTTAAAGGCAGTTTGCATCAAGGTCAATTTGTATAAATTGTTCAATACGACCGAAGCACTGACATCACGGCGCACATCGATCGTGATCCTCATCCCTTCACGGTCAGATTCATCCTTGATGTCGGTGATCCCTTCGATCTTCTTATCTCGAGCTAATTCAGCGATCCGTTCGATCAATTTAGCCTTGTTGACCATGTATGGTAACTCATGCACAATGATCTGTTCACGGCCATTTTTTAATTCTTCGATCTCGACTTTAGCACGTAAAGTAACTGAGCCTTTTCCAGTCTCATAAGCTTTTCTGATCCCAGATTTGCCCATCACGATCCCACCAGTCGGGAAATCAGGCCCTGGTAAAGCTTCCATCAAGTCTGCCGTCGTTGCATCGGGGTTTTCCATCAACACATGCAAAGCTGAAATAACTTCAGCCAAGTTATGTGGTGGGATATTTGTTGTCATCCCGACTGCGATCCCGGTCGCTCCGTTGACTAATAAGTTAGGGAAACGAGCGGGCAAGACTTCTGGTTCACGTTCAGTGCCATCATAGTTTGGCTGAAAATCGATCGTGTCTTTGTTGATATCACGCAACATCTCCAATGTGATCTTAGACATCCGAGCTTCGGTATAACGCATCGCAGCGGCCCCATCACCATCGACCGAACCAAAGTTACCGTGACCATCAACTAAGAGATAACGGTAGCTAAAATCTTGCGCCATTCGGACCATCGATTCATAGATCGCCGAGTCCCCATGAGGGTGGTACTTACCCATAACATCCCCAACGATCCGGGCTGATTTCTTATATGGTTTATCCGGAGTCACACCTAATTCATTCATACCGTATAAGATCCGGCGGTGAACAGGCTTCAAGCCATCACGCACATCAGGTAAAGCGCGCGCAACGATAACACTCATCGCATAATCTAAAAATGAGGTCCGCATGACTTTGGATAAATCAACATTGCTAATTCTGTTAGGTACTTCTACCACGTCCTGTGCCTCCACTTCTTTTCTTACTTTTTACATAAATTACAAACTTATACACAGTTTATTCACACTATCCTGTGCATTATGTGCAGAACTTATTGTCTACTTTTATTAAACGTCCAAATTGTCCACGAAAGTTGCATTTTCTTCGATGAATTGACGTCTTGGGCCGACTTGATCGCCCATCAACATTTCAAAGACTTCATTTGCTTCCATCGCATCCGATAATTCGACCCGTAAAAGGCGTCGGTTTTCTGGATCCATCGTAGTTTCCCACAATTGTTCGGCATCCATTTCACCTAAACCTTTGTAACGTTGGATAACTGGTTTTGGACTTGGTGGTAATTGACCTAATACTTCTTCTAATTCTTCATCAGTGTCGATGTAACGGATCATCTTGCCTTGGCGCACTTGGTACAATGGTGGCTGTGCGATATAAACATAGCCTCGTTCGATCATTGGACGCATAAAGCGGTAGAATAACGTCAACAATAAGGTTCTGATATGAGCTCCATCGACATCGGCATCGGTCATGATGATCAATTTGTGGTAATTTACTTTATCCACATCAAAGTCATCCCCAAAGCCTGTGCCTAAAGCTGTGAATAATGAACGAATCTCTTCATTGGCCAAGATCCGATCTAATGTGGCTTTTTCCACATTCAAGATCTTCCCACGGATCGGTAAGATAGCTTGAGTCAAACGTGAACGCCCTTGTTTAGCTGAACCACCCGCAGAGTCCCCTTCGACGATGAATAATTCTGAGATCTCAGGGTCTTTGCTAGTGTTATCAGCTAATTTTCCCGGTAAGTTGGAGATCTCGAGACCATTTTTCTTACGCGTAACTTCACGCGCTCGTTTAGCTGCAACACGAGCTTTAGCCGCCAACATTCCTTTTTCCACGATCCGGCGTGCTACATTTGGATTTTCCAGCATGAACTTGCTGAAAGTCTCGGAAAATGTCTTATCTGTCGCAGCTCTAGCATCGGAGTTACCCAATTTAGTCTTAGTTTGCCCTTCAAACTGTGGATCAGGGTGCTTGACCGAAACAACTGCTGTCAAGCCTTCACGTACGTCTTCACCAGATAAGTTAGGTTCATTTTCCTTTAACTGACCAGATTTGCGTGCATAATCGTTGATAACGCGCGTCAAAGCCGTCTTGAACCCTGATTCATGGGTCCCACCTTCATAAGTGTGGATATTGTTGGTAAAGGTCAATAAGTTGGAGTGGAAATCATCTGTGTATTGTAATGCCACTTCAACTGTGATGCCTTTTTGTTGGCCTTCCACATAGATCGGTTCATCAAAAAGAACTTCTTTGCCCTTGTTTAAAAATTCCACATAGTGTTTGATCCCACCAGCATAGTGGAATTCTTCATGGGTCGGTTCTTCTGGGCGCATATCATCGATCGTGATCTTTAATCCCTTGTTCAAAAAGGCCAACTCACGGATCCGCGTCGTCAAAACTTTGATGTCATAGATAGTCGTTTCCGTAAAGATATCTGGATCAGGCAAGAAATGCACTGTTGTCCCGTGTTCATGTGGTTGACTTTGCCCCACGACTTCCATCACATGGTCGACTTTACCGAGCTTAAAGTCCATTCCATAGATATTCGTATCACCTTCACGTCTAACTTGAACATCTAAGCTCGTTGAAAGGGCGTTAACAACTGAAGCCCCGACCCCGTGGAGACCACCGGAGACTTTATAACCGCCTCCGCCAAACTTACCACCGGCGTGAAGCACAGTAAAGACGGTTTCTAATGCTGGACGGCCCGTTTTTTCTTGGATATCGACCGGGATCCCACGTCCATTATCTTTGACCGTGATACTATTGTCTTTTTCCACGATCACATTGATCTCATCGGCAAAGCCCGCTAAAGCTTCATCGATCCCGTTATCGATGATCTCCCATACTAAGTGGTGCAGACCTTGTGAGCTAGTCGAGCCAATATACATCCCAGGACGCTTGCGCACGGCTTCTAAGCCTTCAAGGACTTGGATCTGACTGGCATCATATTCTTTGGCTTTTTCTTCCTTTACTTCTTCAAGCGTTTCTTTTTCTGTCACGTTTAGTACCCGCTACATCTCTATGTAGACTGTCCTTTCTTGGATTTTTCATTTTTTGGATAAAATGTAACAACTTTATTTTTGTCTTCTGAAACCCAGTCGATGTGATTTTCATCCATTTCTGAATTTTCAGAAATCTGGCCATCATCAATATGAAAAATCTTTGGTTCTTTGATCAACTGTTGGGTAATATCATTTAATCCAGGTGTCGTTAAAAAGGTCTGGACGCGCCCTTGGATCGTCTTTAACAAATGCGTTTGTCGATTTCCATCGAGCTCAGACAACACATCATCTAGTAATAAGATCGGGTATTCGCCCGTCTTATGTTTCATCAATTCGATCTCTGCCAATTTGACCGATAAAGCTGTCGTTCGCTGTTGCCCCTGCGAACCATAGATCTGAACATTTTGTCCGTTGACCTTAAAAACAACATCATCGCGATGTGGCCCTAAAAGGGTCGTCCCTTGAAAAATTTCTTTTTGTTGTAAATTTGCAAAACCTTTTTTTAAGGCTTCGGTAATTTCATTTTCAGTAGCTTGGCTTGGTTCTTTCAAGCTACTTTCATAACTAAAAGCTAATTGCTCTTTATCCTGTGTTATCTGACTATGGATCGCTTTTGCATAGCGCTCAAGTTCTACTAAAAATTCCAGTCGTTTCACAATGATCGCCCCAGCAAATTGGGCTAACTGTTCTGACAAGACCTCTAAATAGAGCGTATCCGTCGCTTTTTTTTGCTGGAGTTGTTTTAGATAATTATTTCGTTGCTTTAAGATCATGCGGTACCGCGTCAAATTATAGAGGTAACGTGGATCGATCTGACCAAATTCCATATCGATAAAGCGCCGTCTGATCGCAGGTGAACCCTTGACTAGACTGAGATCTTCTGGTGCAAATAAGATCACATTTAAGTTACCGATATACTGGGATAAGCGCGCTTGCTCGAGATGATTGACTTTAGCCTTTTTACCTTTACGGCTCAAACTGATCTCTAACGGCAAGCTACCTAACTTACGCATTACCCGCCCACTTAAATATGCCTCTTTTTGTTTAAAGCTGATCAATTCACGCTCATTATTTGTCCGATGACTACGCGCCATCGCTAAAACATAGATCGCCTCTAACAGGTTGGTCTTGCCCTGAGCGTTTTTTCCGATCAAGACATTTATCTGTGGTGAAAATTTGACCGCTACCTTTTGATAGTTACGGAAATTGCGAAGTTCCAGCTCTTCTAAATACATTGTCTTAGCTAGCTTTCTTTCAATAGATAGCTGCCTTGATCTTTGATCTCAACACTATCTCCAGGATAAAGCTTGCGTCCACGACGGTTTTCCGGCTCACCATTGACTAAGATGTCATTAGCGTATTCTTGTAAGAACCACTTTGCCTGACCGCCAGAAGAAACTAGATCCGCAATTTTAAGCAACTGGCCTAAGGTGATATGCGGTGTTTTTAAGTGAATTTCTTCTTTCAAAAAAATGCCTCGCTTTCCTTTTAGTACTCATTAAATTATACCTTTTTTAAAAACTAAACACAATCATGGAAACCAATTAAACGCGTTCTGAGCTGATTTGACCCATCTGAGTGTTATGACACCCTAGACAGTAAAACCGGCCCAGAAATTGAATATATGCGTTCTAAATTCTATTTGTACCTTTCAGAGAAAAATAAAAGGCGAGTGGTCAAATCGCCACCCGCCTTTGGCCTCTAAAGCACAAATATTTTAGACTGTTCGAACTGGGGTTATCAATTGGATGAATTCGCCTTGAGCTTCACTTGGGACCAAGGTAAATGGACGCAGTGGCATCGTGAAGTTCAAAGTTACTTCACTTTGACCAAAGGAACGCAAAGCATCTTTCATATAGTCAGGGTTAAAGGAGATGTCTAGATCATTTCCTTCCAGTTTGTTGAAGGTCAATTCTTCTTCAACATTTCCGACTTCAGGGGAATTGCTGTAAAGTGTTGCTTGAGCTGTCCCAGACTGCATCGACAATTTGACCACATTATTGCGTCCTTCATGTGAAAGTAACGAAGCACGTTCGATCGCACGTAAGAAAGCAGGAGCATTTATCTCTAACGTTGTTGTTGAGTTTTGTGGGATCAACCGTTCAGTGTCAGGATAATTTCCTTCGAGTAAACGTGAGTAAAAGGAAGTATTACCTAAGATGAAGAGGATCTGATTTTCTGAGATCTGGATCTCGATGTCTTCACTTAGATCACCTAACATCTTAGCTAACTCGTTCATTGATTGTCCTGGAACAATGATGTCGTAATCGGCAGCACTATCACCATTTAAAGAAAGTTTTCGTTGGCTCAAACGGTGTGAGTCAGTTGCTACAGCTAAAAGTTGACCATCTTTGATCGCTAAATGGATCCCTGTCAAGATCGGACGTGTTTCTTGCTTAGAAGCTGCGATCACAGTTTGATTGATCACTTGTTTTAATACATCACCTGGCAATGTTAATTGTTCACGTGAATCGATCTCCGGTAAATGTGGATAATCATCTGGATCTAGACCATTGATGATAAATTCGGCTGACCCAGATCTGATCGTTGCTTGGAAACGATCATTTACCTCTACACTCAAGCTGTCTTCTGGTAACTTTTTAACGATCTCGTTGAAGAAACGTGCTGGTAAAACCACACTCCCTGCTTTTTCAATGTTTAAAGCTGCATTTTCATCAGCGATCGAGATCACTGTTTCGATCGAGATGTCAGAGTTGCTCCCCGTCATTGTTAGACCATCTTCAGATAGATCTAATTTGATCCCTGATAAGATCTCTAAAGCAGCTTTAGATGAGATAGCACGTTGAACATCATTTAGATATTGGATGAAAGCTGTTCTATGTACCGTAAATTTCATAAGGCAAAATTCCTCCTGTTTGTTAAATATATATTATTAATAAAGTTAGTAGTAATAGTAGGGGCTGTTTATACTGTGGAAAAAGCCCTAAACTCTTTGAAGATCTAAGAAATCACCTGTTGATAACTTGTGGATAACTGTTGAGGTTTATCCACATTGATCCACAGGCAGTTGTTAATTGCGTAATTCAGCACGTAATTTAGCAACTGCTTTTTTGAGCTCGTCATCGCTTTTGAGTGCTTCGCTGATCTTTTCATGTGCATGAATAACAGTAGTATGATCTTTGCCACCAAATTCTTGTCCGATCTTAGGTAGAGAAGCTTCGGTCAACTCACGCGCAAGATACATTGCGATCTGGCGTGGGATGACGATCGTTTTGACACGTTTTTTTCCCTTGATTTCAGCTACAGTAACGTGGAAAAACTTTGCAACTTTCTCTTGGATCATCGCGATCGAAAGCTCTTTGGCCTGAGGGGCACCGTTCAAGCTTTGCAAAGCTTCTGCGGCTAAGCTCGTTGAAACGGGCTGACCATTTAGCTTGGCATAAGCTTGAACACGCATCAAAGCTCCTTCCAATTCACGGATATTGGAATCGATCTGACCGGCAATATAGCTTAAAGTATCGTCAGGGACTTGAAGGTGTTCGGCTTCGGCTTTGTTACGCAAAATAGCGATCCGAGTTTCCAAATCAGGTGGGGTGATATCAACAGATAATCCCCATTTGAAACGCGAGACTAAGCGTTGTTGAAGCTTAGGGATCTCGTTTGGTAGGCGATCTGAAGACAAAACGATCTGTTTTTTATCATCATAAAGAGCATTGAATGTATGGAAAAATTCCTCTTGTGTTCCAACTTTATCTGAGAAAAATTGGATATCATCGACTAATAAGAGATCAACATTGCGGTATTCTTGGCGAAACTCTTCTTGATGCTTAGATTTGATCGAGTTGATGAAATCATTGGCAAATGATTCGCTAGTTACGTATTTGACGCGAGCGTTAGGGTTATTTTCTAACATCTGATGTCCGATCGCATGCATCAAGTGGGTCTTACCTAAACCAACTCCGCCATAAAAGAACAACGGATTATAGAAGACACCAGGCTCTTCAGCGACTGCAAGTGCAGCTGCATGGGCCAACTGATTGCCTTTACCGACCACAAATGATTCAAAAGTATATTTATCATTTAGTGGGGTGCTTTTTTTGGGTGCAGGTGACTTAGACTCAAGTGACCTGACTTCGGGTCCAGGCTCAGCTTCGGCCAAGGGATTGGGCTCGTCAACAGTCTTAACTAAGATCGTGATCTTAGTTGAAAGATTATCTGCAAGTAGCGAAGTGATCTGCGGAATAATGTTTTGTTTCCAGTAGTCTTGGTGCAATTTAGAAGCCACTTCAACGACTAAAGTATTATCGGTGAGCTGTAGTGGTTGCGCAGATGCGATCCAAGTGGTAAATGCGATCGGCGAAAATTCAGCTTCGAATTTATCGCGGATATACTGCCATAAAGTTTCAAGATCGAGCACTAAGATCCCTCCTTTTTGATAAATTTTGCATGCTCCTATTGTAGCATTAAAAAAAAATGTTTTCCACAGGTTGGGTAAAAAAAGTAAAAAATAAATCACAGGGTGTTGATTAAGTTATCCACAAGGCGGGTAGAAATGTGGATAGCTTATTTTTTATAAAAGTTATACACAAAAAATGATAAAAGCTGTATTCCTTGATATTAAAGAGGTATAGGAGTTATGCACATAGGGTTATTTACAAATTGACAGGCAGAAATTGACAGGCTGTGATTTGTGGATGATTTTGGGGATTACGCTGTGGATGTAAAAATTTTATCGACAGCCAAAAAGCGTAAAAGTGGATAAAATGTGCATAAAAAGCACAGCAAAAGCAGCTACTTTTTTGCCGTGAAAACTGAAAAAAAACTTTGAATTTTAGCTAAGATATGGTAGTATTACAAAGTAAGTCTGAACTTGACATCAAGCTACGTTTTTTGTAGGATATTAAGTAACATTGTATAAAAGGAGGTGTTCTGTTGTGAAAAGAACTTACCAACCTAAGAAACGCCATCGCCAACGCGTACACGGTTTCCGTAAACGCATGAGTACAAGCAACGGTCGTAATGTGTTAGCACGTAGACGCCGTAAAGGTAGAAAAGTATTGTCTGCATAGGCCACTGGACCGTCAGTGGTCTTTTTTAGTATATGCGGACTTTTCAAATCATTTGGAGATGGGTTATGAAAAAATCATACCGCGTCAAGAAGGAAGCGGAGTTCCAAGAAGTCTTTACCCAGGGTAAGTCATGTGCGAACCGTATGTTTGTGGTCTACATGATCGAAAAGCCCGAGCAAAAGCATTTTCGCGTCGGAATTTCCGTCGGTAAGAAAATTGGGAATGCTGTCGCACGTAACTGGGTCAAGCGTCGGATTCGTCAGAGCTTGACCGAATTAAAGCCGCAGCTAAAACAAGATTGCGATTTTATCGTGATCGCGCGCCCAAGTGCTGCTGGAATTTCAACAGCTGATGCAAAGAAGAATTTGATCCATGTCTTGCACTTGGCAAGAGTATTGTCGGATGACCAATTTGCGAAGTGAGGTAAATGCAAATGAAGCAAGGGAAAAGACTGGCCGCTGTCATTAGCGTTTTAGGTTTAATGCTCTTTTTGAGCGGCTGTAGTACTGATCCTGTTAATGCCCAAAGTACTGGGATCTGGGATCATTACATCGTATGGAACTTTATTCGGGCGATCGAAGCCTTGAGCAACATTTTTGGCCATAATTATGGCTGGGGGATCGTGATCTTTACGATCATCGTACGGATCGTGATCTTACCGTTGATGATCTACCAAATGCGCAGTATGCGTAAAACAAGTGAATTGCAACCAAAATTAAAGGAATTGCAAGCTAAATATCCAGATAGAGATGTTGAATCCATGCAAAAGATGCGGGAAGAACAACAAAAGCTCTATGCTGAAGCCGGAGTCAATCCAGTAGCTGGATGTTTACCGATCTTAGTTCAAATGCCGATCTTGATCGCCTTGTATCAAGCGATCTACCGGTCAGAAACTTTGAAGACAGGGCATTTCTTGTGGATGCAATTGGGTGGGCGTGACCCATACTTCATCTTGCCAGTTTTAGCAGCGTTATTTACGTTTGCGACGTCTTGGTTAAGTGTCAAATCTCAACCAGAACAAAACATGATGACAACGATGATGACTTATGGGATGCCACTGATCATCTTCTTTACCGCGTTAAATGTGCCCGCAGCCCTTTCATTGTACTGGGTGATCACGAACGCCTTTTCAGTTGTTCAAACACTTGTGATCAATAATCCGTTTAAGATCCAGCGTGAACGTGAAGAAAAGAAACGAGCTGAAAAAGCTCGGCAACGTAAACTTGAAAAAGCTAAACGCAAAGCTCTAAAGAGCAAAAAGAAATAGTATTATCATAACCGAGTTGCTCGCAGGTGCGAGTGGCTCGGTTTTTTTATAAAATCAAGATCCGATAAAAGATGTTTCCCAATGCAAACAAGGGAGCTACTATGATGAAAATTCATCGCGGTAGCTCCCTTGTTTGCATTGAGTGATATATGTTATTTGAATTCTAATTTAAAAGAATCATCTAATAGGAAAATATCAGCTGGATCAAGTCCGCAGACCTGAATTGTTCTATCTTTGGTAATAAAAATAGCACCATAGATTTCGGAGGTCGGTTGCCAACTAGGTTGTGGACCGTCAGCAAAGAAAAGTCGTGTCGTTTCGATCTCTGCTTGGACTGATGTTTTAGTCAAAACGGTGACACTAGCTAAGTTATTCTCATGTGGATAACCTGTTTTAGGATCAAGAATGTGGTGATAAGTTTTGCCGTTAGTTTTTAACAGGCGTTCATAGATACCACTGGTGACAGCTGAACAAGGACCGTATTTGACTGAAAGGATAGGATGGCCCCGTTTAGTGAACGGATCTTGGATGCCGATCCGCCATAACCCATCTGGATGATGTGGAGCGTGTCCTTTAAGTAACAGATTGCCACCAAGGTTGATCATTCCACTACTGATCCCTTTAGCCGCCCAGAGATCTTTGATACGATCAGCGATATAGCCCTTAGCGATGGCTCCAAGGTCAAGTTGCATCCCAGCTTGTTTTAAAAAGATCGTGAATTTGTCATCATTTAATTCGACTTGTGTAGGATCGATCAAAGAAAGTTGTGATGTGATCGCTTCTCTAGGAGGAACATTTGCCCCACTAAAACCGATCTTCCACAATTTGACGAGTGGTCCGATCAAGGCGTTAAACCCAAAATTTTCTTGGCTGGTCTTGATCGCAAGTTTAGTTAGTTGATAGGTCGAGTCACTGACTGCAATGGGCTTGATCCCGGCCGCGTAATTGACGCTCATCAGTTCTGAAGCTGGGCGATTAACAGTCAAGGCTGTTTCATAAGCTTGGAGAAGAGCATAACTATCATCAAGGTCACTTATTTTAGCACCTCCAAAAGCTGTTAAGTAGATATTTGTCCCCAATCCACGATAAGTTTTGTGGATAGTTTTATGTGCTAAATCTTCCATCAGCTTTCTGATGCCCCTGTTGTTGTGTCGATTTGGGCAGGAGCAGGAGCCTGCCCTTTTTTTGGAGTTGAAGTCGATTCTGAAGCGCTAGTCAAGGCATCTTCAGTGTAGATCAAAGCTGGTGGTTCTTCTTCGAGCGTCTCGGTTTTTGTGGCTGTTTCTGAGGCACCGGTTTGTTCATCAGGGAAACTAAACTCAGTATCATCATCTAGGACAAAATTGATCCCATTAGCTTCTTCAAAACTCATATCGGTAGTTTCAGAAGCACCAGTAGTGGTATCTATTTTATCAAGTGCTTGTAAGGCACTTTTAGCTTCTTGTTGTTTAAGCGCTGGAGTAGACGGGATGTATTCGTTTTTTGACTGTACTTGTTGGGCATGTTGTAATTTTTCAAGCGCAGTCGCATAGTGGATGAAGCCATTAAAGCATTGTTCTAACCAGGAAACTGTCCCTTGGTCGATCAAATTACCTTTTTCATCAAAGGCATTTTCGGCACGTCCAAGTAAAAATTGGAAGCCTGGCAATACAAAAGAACCCAGACCAGGAGAATCGAGGATCCGCCGTAAACTCTCTTGGGCTTGGACAGTCCCCAAATTTCCCAAAGACGCACCGACGATCATCACCGGACGTTTTGTTAGAGGGTGGACTTTCCAAGAGAGCCATTCGATCACTGATTTTAAAGCTGCTGGAATGTCATGGTCATATTCAGGTGTTCCAAAGATCACTCCATCAGAAGCTTCGAGCTTTTGAGCTAGATTTAAAACGCTTTGGGGTGTCTGTTCGTAATCTTCGCAAAAGAGAGGAATGTCTTTTATCTCAGTTACCTCGATCTGTGCTTGCGTAGCAAAATGTGAACTCATGAACTGAAGGAGCTTACGGTTGTAGGATTTTGTAGCGTTAGTACCAACGATAGCGATGAATTTCATAATTAGCCTGCTATATAGAATGTAAGCAAACAACACGTGTTTGAGAGAGAAATATAGCTTTTCCTTTCGTAATGAAAATAATTGTCATTGTGGTCTCTTACATTTTAACTTTCTGTGACCCGACTTTTTATAATTACCTATATATAAAGATAAGGATATTTGCCAGTAAGAGCAAGTCTTTTATAGATTTATCACAATTTATTTAAGGATCGATAAACGTAAATTTATTTGGATGTCAACAAATAAAGTCTCAATAATAAAAGTTGTAGTTAATTAAATTAAATGTTCAAAAATAGTTAAAATTTACAATTTAAAATAATAAACTTTAAATCTTTTGTACAATTATTTGCTGATTTATACAATAAAAATAAACCTAAATTTTTATAGAATAACTTAAGAACGTAATGGAAGAAATAAGTTTTTGCTAAAATTTTAGGAGAATGCGATGAAAGAAAGGAAATATAAAAATAATTATATTGAAACCGACCGTAAAACACGGGTCAAGATGTATAAGTCGGGTAAGCAATGGGTAAGTTCTCTTATATCAAATATCGGTTTGACAAAAATATTTAAAGGTATTGCAGATAAGCATGTTGTTGTCCGACAAGAAGTTTTACAAAAATCTGACATTGATAGTGATAGCCTATTAGATTCGAAGACCGAAAAATTGATCAAGGGTGTTGCCACCGCCGGAACACTGGCTGGAGGCGTTTTTGTTACTCAAGGCGTCGTATCAGCTGATCAAGTCGAAAAAGCACTTGAATTACAAACAGATCAAGCTGACATACTCGCTAACGCTGAGACAGTGACGCTTGGAAGTACAAGTTCTTCTGATACAACTAGTGTTTCAAATTCAGTTTCAGTATCAAGCTCAGAATCAACTTCGATCTCTGTATCAGAATCGGGATCCATTTCTAATAGTATAAGTTCTTCAATGTCACTTTCAGAAACTATGAGCACTTCAACTTCTGAAAGTACAGATACTACAGTAAGTAGCGAAACGAAAGAAACTACAAGTTCTGAATTTGAAAGCACCTCCGATTCTAATGTAAGCGAGAGTAATACGCAAAGCACTTCAAATGACAACAGATCAACTTCCACCAGTGAATCTGAAGTTTTACCTGAAAGTAACAGCCTATCATTGAATAGTACTGAAAATAATAGTACCGGAATTTCGGATACAGCTGAAAAAACATACGAAGTAGGATCAGATGGCTGGATATATGAAGTGACGACCGCAGCTGATGGAACTAAAAACTATCGTATGACTTCGATCTTACCACGACCTGAATGGCAAGGAATGAGTTTTGCTGAATTAGGGATCACAGGTTCGAGTTTGCGATCTGTCACAAATGGGACTAAGACGACCTTTACGGTAGATGATTTTATTGGAACAAAAGGGATCTGGTTTGGCGGTAACAACAACTTTGCTAATACACTAACAAATGTTACTGCAGTATATGATGCAGCTACAAAATCGATCAGTTGGACAGTCGTTTATGATGCTAGTTCGGTGTTGACAACAAAAAACTGGAGAGATTACGGAGCATATACTGGATTGTGGATCAATACTGATGCAGATCCTAATTTAGGTGCTCCAACTAATGTAAAAGTTGATGGTCAAAGCACGCGTAAAGTTACTAGAGCAGAGTCATTAGCTAAAGGGGCAACTAACTCTGCCCGTGCAAGTTCTCAAGGGGCAGAATATGTTTCAACTAGAGCTCTTACTATTGGAAGACACACATTTACATTTAATACAGCTTTCACTGGTTCGGTATCTGATCTAGCCAATTTGAAGATCGGAATAGTAGGCGCTTCAGCTTCTGGTAATCCTAAAACGGCTTCAACTGTACAGTATATGTATGATTCAGGCTCTGCGCAATTAAGTGGTCGCTATACCAAAGAAGGTGACACATTAAAAACAGCCTATATTAGTGGGGCAGAAACAACAACTGCAGTTTCTGGTTTGTATCTTGGTGGGATCAAAGATTCTGCTTTACCAAAAGTTACCTATTCGATCAGTGGGACAGTTTACGAAGACACTGATCGAAATGGTATCAAAAATGTTGGGGAGCAAGTTAAATCAGGTGTTACGGTCGTTTTAAAGAATAGTAACGGTAATGAGGTAGCACGGACAACAACCGATGCAAATGGTGGTTATACATTTACTGAACAAATCAGTGGTAACTATACGATAACTGTAGTTCCACCAGCAGGTTACACAGTTGTGGGGAATTCTTATTTCAATACTGCTGGAAATGCTAATGTGACTATCAATGATAGTAATTTGACAAATATTGATGTTGGATTGTACAATTCAGCGTCTGAAAGTACAAGTATCAGTCAGTCGCAAAGTACGAGCCGTTCATTGAGTACAAGCGAATCACAAAGAGCAAGTAGTTCGTTGAGCACAAGCCAATCGCAAAGTGCGAGTCGTTCATTGAGTACAAGCGAATCACAAAGAGCAAGTGCATCGTTGAGCATAAGTCAGTCACAAAGTGCGAGCCGTTCATTGAGTACAAGCGAATCGCAAAGTGCAAGTCGTTCATTGAGTACAAGCGGGAAAAATCGATGATCGGAGTCATGAGAAAGTGGTTTCTTTGCAGGGTCGTCCCTTTCGGCCGGGCCGTGGCGAAGCGCGATGCAGCGGACTTTTATTGTTGAATCTTTACCAGTTGTTCGCGATAGGCGTTCAGAATCCGCGACTTGGATATGAAGCCCAGGTAGCGGCCCTGCTTGTCGACCACGGGCAGCATCCACGTGCGTTTGTCTTCGAATTTGGGCAGGAGTCGTCACCGGTTTCTTCTGACGCTCCGACGGCGAGCCCTGCAGACGCTGCACTGCCTGACGCGCGGCTTT
>NZ_CAQLEL010000107.1:0-8730 GCF_948826705.1 uncultured Ligilactobacillus sp. | reverse complement strand
GAATTTAACATGGAAAAAGACGAAAAATTAGAACAAACGTCAGAAACAACGGAAGCAAAAAAGGGTGCGATCCCACAAGAATTGATCGATCGTATCAATGAATTGGCTAAAAAGAAAAAAGAAGGTACGCTAACAGAAGCTGAAAAAAAAGAGCAACAAGAACTGCGTAAGACTTACTTAGCAATGTTTAGAGAAAACTTCCGTAGCCATGTAGAAATGTTACAAGTCTACGATAAAGATGGCAATGAAGTTACTCCAGAAAAAGTCAAAAAGATCCAACGTGAACGTGGTTTGCGTGATAATTAAAGTTGTTTAGCGCTTTATTTTTAAGGGTAACTTGTGTAGAATAAGTAGTTGAATGAATATAATAAGAAGGGGGTGCTGAAATGTCTACTGGAGTTTGGATCGTACTTGTAGTCTTGGCGCTTATCCTTGGCTTTGTTGGTGGTTTCTTTGCTGCTCGTAAGTACATGGAAGACTATTTGAAGAAAAATCCGCCGATCAATGAACAAATGTTGCGGACGATGATGATTCAGATGGGGCAAAAGCCTTCTGAAAAGAAACTTCATCAAATGATGGCTTCAATGAAGCAAAATATGTCTAAAAAATAATTTAAAACTAAAAATAGGTTGTGACTTACGCGTCCAACCTATTTTTAGTTATTTTTTTGTTGTAGGATCGATGTAGCGGAAGCTCGGATCGATCGCTTTGTCCAGTTTGGTAAAGGCTTGTTCCATTTCAGTGATGATCGTTGCTTGGGTCTCATCGGTCAATTTAGTTTTGCGATCAACGTAGATCGGTTCGCCAAAGCGAACTGTTGTCCTTTTACGGCTAAATAGTGCTTTTAAAGTCAAAGGGCCTTGGTAAACGGCAGGAATGATCGGGACACCAGTCATTTTAGCGATCAAAACGACGCCTCCTTTCATTTCCTGTGAATGTCTAGTCCCAGAAGGAAACATGATCAAAGAAAGATCACTTTTTTTAAGTAACTTAACGGGGGTCTTGATCACAGAGGGACCTGGATTTTTTCGGTCGACCGGAAAAGCGTTGGCATGTTTTAAGATAAACCGCAAAATTGGATTTTTGAAAAGTTCTTCTTTTGCCATGAAGCTGAACTTTTTGGGAGAAGCTGCTAAGGCAAAATACAAGGGATCAAACCAGGTGCGGTGTGGGCCAACCAAAATATAATTTCCTGAAGGTAAGTTTTCCTTGCCCTCAAAGTTTGGTTTACCGTTGATCAGATAAACAAGAAACCTAACTAGGCCTCGAATAAATGAATAAAACATGGTGTTTACTGCTATAGACTGTGAGAGATTTGAAAGTTCTATAGCCTTCCTTTCTTAGATAGCGCTACTGCTTGCCTACTCACAGTTTAACTTTCAAGTGGCTTCAATACTTGGACAGCACTATTTATTTATTGTACATTTTTTAGTATGCTAAATTTAGCTTAAAATTGCAAGTCACGTTAAAGAGTAAAAGAAGGTGTTTTGATTTGAATAAAATCGAATTAAGAGAAGATGAACGGATCGACCAGTTATACGCTAACGATATCAAAATAATTCAAAGTTCAAAAGTTTTTTCTTTTTCTTTGGATGCAGTGTTATTGGCTCATTTTGCCGACCCAACTAAAAAAGAAAATGGCAAGATAGTCGATCTTTGCGCGGGAAATGGAGCAGTTGGTCTATTTTTAACAAACAAAACTAAAGCTTCGATCGTGGCTGTTGAGATCCAACCTAAATTAGCTGAAATGGCTAAACGCAGTGTCGAATTAAATTCTTTAGAACAACAGGTGACCGTCTTGAATCTTGATCTAAATGATTCGTTGACGTATTTGAAAAAAGATAGCTTTGATACGGTCACATGTAATCCACCGTACTTTTCAGATCTTCCGACTAGTAAAAAAAATCCTAATCCATATCTGGCGTTGGCCCGTCATGAGATCACGGTGACTTTAGCTCAAACGATCGAAATGAGCAGTGCGCTTTTAAAAACTAAAGGTAAAGCTTATTTTGTTCATCGCCCTGACAGACTTTTTGAGATCTTTGAATGCATGCAAAAAAATCGGTTAGCCCCAAAGAAGGTCCAACTAGTCTATCCTAAAAAAGGACGTGAAGCCAATATGGTCTTAGTCGAAGCAATCAAAGATGGACGTAAAGGTGGGTTACGCTTTTTGTCTCCGATCACAGTCTATCAAGCAAATGATGAATATACACTTGAGATGAGGAAAATTTTATATGGAACAGCGGGATAAACAGTATTTTTTCTATGTTTTACGCTGTGTTGATGCCACTTTTTATACGGGCTTTACGACTGACCTCAAACAGCGTTTAATGACCCATAATAGTGGGCGGGGAGCTAAATATACACGCGTTCGACGTCCTGTGAAAATGATCTATCATGAGCAATTTGCGACTAAAAGTTTGGCACTTAAAAAAGAATACGCGTTCAAACAACTAACACGCCAACAAAAGGAATGGTATTTGCGCAAACATGGAGTCGCTGAGAAATATTTGTTAAAATAGATTTATGTTATAGTAGAAATTGAAGTGCTAGCTTTAGATTTGAAGTTAAAATGTGAGATCATCAAGAGAAAGCTAGCTAAAATTCAAGAAAGGAAGGCTGCATTTCTTCATTTAGATTCACATTTGGTGCAGCAATTCGTTATGAAGTTTATTGCGTATAATGTACGTCAAGATGAACGTGCTTATTTTGAAAATTGGTCTCAAGAAAATAATATTGAAATAAAATTAGTTGCAGATGAAGTTACGTCCGAAAACTTGAGCTTATCTAAGGGATATGATGCCGTCATCAGCTTTCAAACTGGTACCTATCCAGCTGAGCTTTTTGAAACTTTGGCTGGCTATGGCGTCAAAGATGTTTCGATCAGAAATGTCGGGGTGGATAATTTAGACCTAGCTGAAGCTAAAAAATATGGGATCGCTGTAACTAATGTGCCAGCATATTCGCCTAATGCGATCGCTGAATTTTCAGTAGCGATCTTACTACAATTGTTGCGTAATCAAAATATTTTCCGCAAGCGAATGGCTGCCAATGATTATCGCTGGGCCCCCTTTGTTGGTAAAGAGATCAGAGCTTTGACGATCGGGGTCGTTGGTACGGGGCGGATCGGTAAAGCTACGATCGATATTTATAAAGGCTTTGGTGCTAAGATCTTGGCTTTTGATCCGTATCATGATCCTAAATTGGAAAATGAGGGCATCTATGTTGATACGCTAGAAGATCTGGTAGCTAAAGCGGATGTGTTGACCTTGCATATGCCAGGCTCTGACAAAGATGGTCATCTGATCGATGCTAAAATGATCGAAAAAATGAAAGATGGCGCTTATATCATCAATACTGCTCGCGGTTCTTTGATCGATGCTAAAGCTTTGCTTGTGGCTTTGAAGAGTGGCAAATTAGGTGGTGCTGGTTTAGATACGTATGAATTTGAGACGCCGATCTTTAACCATGATCTAAATGAAACAGGTGTTAAAGATGAGCTGTTCAAAGAGTTAGTTGCGTTAGATAACGTCGTGATGACGCCACACATTGCTTTTTACACTGAAACAGCGGTTGAAAATATGGTAAATATCTCATTAGATTCGGCTAAATCGGTGATCGAGACTGGAACGGCACCGACCTTAGTTCAAGCAAAATAAGCTTGATTTTTTAACAGAAACGATTGCAATTACTCTAGGAGTAGGTTATAATATCAGGAGTGCCTATAAAGGTACAATTCACACCTTATGCGATGGTCAAAAGAGTGCTCATTTGAGTTTTTTGATCGTTGAACATAGGGGAGGATAATTAAAACTATTTTGGAGGTTAATTGTAATGGCTGTTATTTCCATGAAACAATTACTTGAAGCTGGTGTACATTTTGGTCACCAAACACGTCGTTGGAACCCTAAGATGAAGAAGTACATCTTCACAGAACGTAATGGTATCTACATCATCGACTTACAAAAAACTGTTAAGTTGATCGACGATGCTTACGATTTTATGAAAGATGCTGCTGCTAACGATGGTGTTATCTTGTTTGTTGGTACAAAGAAACAAGCACAAGATGCGATCGAAGAAGAAGCAAAACGTGCAGGTCAATACTACGTGAACCATCGTTGGTTAGGTGGTACTTTGACAAACTGGAACACGATCCAAAAACGTATCAAACGTCTAAAAGAGATCAAAGCAATGGAAGAAGATGGCACATTTGAAGTGTTACCTAAGAAAGAAGTTGCCCTATTGATCAAAGAACGCGATCGTCTTCAAAAATTCCTTGGTGGTATTGAAGATATGCCGCGTATCCCTGATGTATTGTTCATCGTGGATCCTCGCAAGGAACGTATCGCTGTTAAGGAAGCACAAAAGCTTAACATTCCTATCGTTGCTATGGTCGACACAAATGCTGATCCAGATGAGATCGATGTTAAGATCCCATCAAACGATGATGCTATCCGTGCCGTACGTTTGATCACATCTAAGATGGCAGATGCGATCATCGAAGGTCGTCAAGGCGAAGATGATGCACCTGTTTCAGAAGAAACTTTCCAAGCTGCTAACGGCGAAGAAGTTGAATCCATCGAAGAAATCGTTGAAGTTGTTGAAGGCAACAACGATACAGATGCTGAATAGTTAATAAACTTAGGCTGTCTCAGGTTTTAGGTAGGCATTTTGGCCTTAGTCTTGAGATGGCCTTTTTTTAAATTATGGTTTGGGTACACCATGGTGTTTATACCAAAAGTATTCCAAATTAATCACTCTAAGGAGGCCACTAGGCTATGGCAAAAGTTACTGCTGCTCAAGTAAAAGAATTACGCGAAAAAACTGGCGTAGGTATGATGGATGCTAAGAAAGCTTTAGTTGCTGTTGATGGTGACATGGACAAAGCTATTGATTTCTTGCGTGAAAAAGGTATGGCAAAGGCTGCTAAGAAGAGCGACCGTGTTGCTGCTGAAGGTTTAGCTGACGTTGAAGTTGTAGGTAACACAGCTGCAGTTGTTGAGATCAACGCTGAAACAGACTTTGTTGCTCAAAACCAACAATTCAAGGACCTTGTAAAACGTGTTGCAGGTTTGATCGCAGAAAATAAACCAGCCGATTTAGAAGCTGCTTTGGCTATCAAGACTGACAAAGGTACGATCAACGAAGAGATCATCGAAGCTACACAAGTTATCGGTGAAAAGATCACATTGCGTCGCTTTGAATTAGTTGAAAAAGCTGACAACGAAAACTTCGGTGCTTACTTACACATGGGTGGTAAGATCGCTGTTTTAACTGTTGTTGAAGGTGCTGATGAAGTGGCTGCTAAAGACGTTGCAATGCACGTTGCAGCTATCAATCCTAAGTACGTGAACCGCGACCAAGTGCCTGCTAGTGAAGTAGAACACGAAAAAGCAGTTTTAACTGAAGAAGCTAAGAATGAAGGCAAGCCAGAAAACATCATCGAAAAGATGGTTGCAGGTCGCTTGAACAAGTTCTTTGCTGAAGTTGCTTTAGATGACCAAGCATTTGTTAAGGACCCAGACTTGACAGTTGCTAAATTCATGGCTTCTAAGGACGGCAAAGTTAAATCCTTTGTTCGTTACGAAGTTGGTGAAGGTATCGAAAAGAAAGCTGATAACTTTGTAGAAGAAGTTATGAGCCAAGTTAAATAACATTCGCTTATTTTAACGTTAGGACCCTTGATCTATCAGGGGTTCTTTTTTTGTACTTATGGGAAAAATACATCCAGTGGGCAAATAGTGGGCAGAAAAAATAAACAATTAGATGTGATAGCATCAAAATTAATTATGGAATGAACTTGTTGAATTATTTAATGCTTATTCGAGCTATTGTTCCCAAAACAAAGTAGTAAGTTATTTAATAATAATTATTTGCGGCGCGATATTACTTAAACTTTGGTGCATTTCGTTATTGTTCAATCTCATGTTTTGCTTGGATAAGTAATATGTTAAAAAGTTGAGATAGGACACTATTTTCTGAGAACATAATGATAATCTATGATATATTTAACGCAACAATTCGCAATTCATAGTGTTTTTAGGTAAAATAGAGAAAGAAGTTTCTAGTCAGAATAGTTAGGGGTCATAATAATAATGTTAAAAGATTTAATTGGACGCAATATTACTGCCATGGTTATTGACGAAAATGCAGACTATGTTTTTGCTCAAAAAGAAGGAACGACTTTTAGGATCGCTAAGAGCGAACTTTTGAAGTTACCTAAACTAGGGGCTATGATCTCAGGCTTTGCTTATGAAAATGAAGATCATGAATTACAGTTAACTAAAAATGAGCCTAAGAGCGGTTTTGATCGTTATGCATGGGGGGAAGTAAAAAAGGTCCAACGTGGCTTAGGGGTTTTCGTTGATATCGGGCTACCTAACAAAGATATCGTGGTTTCGACCGATACTTTACCTGAATTGCAAAATCTTTGGCCTAAAGCAGGCGACCATTTAATGATCGCGTTACGTGTAGATGATAAAGGCCGTCTTTGGGGCGAATTAGCTACGATGGAGATGTTTAAAGCTGTAGGTGATGTTGCAAGTCAAAAGATGATGAATAAAGACGTGACAGCAACGGTCTATCGTTTGAAGATGGTAGGTTCATATGTTATCACTAAAGATTATCAATTAGGATTTATTCATCCGTCGGAACGTGATCAAGAACCACGTTTAGGTCAAGAAGTTAAAGCTAGGGTGATCGGAGTAAGACCAGATGGGACATTGAATCTTTCATTGCGTCCACGTGCTTATGAAGCTATTAGTGATGATGCTCAAATGCTTTTAGCTGCTTTACAACATAATGCAGATGGGCGTTTGCCGTTTACAGATAAGAGTGATCCGGCCGAGATCAAAGTCTATTTTGGGATCAGTAAAGGACAATTTAAACGCGCAGTCGGTCATTTAATGAAAGCGGGTCTAGTTGTGCAACGAGATGGATATTTGATCTTAGTCAAATAGAGTGTAGAAAGGAAGGATGACCTTGGATCAGTTAGCAAAGATCGAACAAAAGTTACATGCACAAGGCTTTAAATTAACGCCTCAAAGAAAGGCAACGATCGCGGTGTTACTTGAGCATCAAACTAGGCATCTTTCGGCCGAAGAGGTTTATTCTTTACTCCGTCAAAAGTATCCTGAAGTTGGTTTAGCAACTGTATATCGTACATTGGACGTTTTAGCCGAGATCCAGATCGTTAATAAGATCAGTTTTGAAGATGGGATCGCTCGCTTTGACCTAAAAACTAGCGATAAGGGGCATTTTCATCATCATCTTGTATGTAGTGTTTGTGGTAATGTGACTGAGATCTACGAAGATATGCTGATCGATGTTGAAGAACGGCTTGCACGGCAATATCATTTTGAAGTTACAGATCATCGACTGACTTTTTTGGGTATTTGTCAAGATTGCCAACGAAAACAAGTGATCAAGGAAGTGAAAGCAGATGACTCAAACATCTGAAGTGATAGCTGATTATTTACACTATCTCAAAGTCGAACGTGGTCTATCTAAAAATACACTTCTGAGTTATGGGCAAGATCTTCACCAGTTTGCAGCATTTTTAGAGCAAAAAAAAATTACGCTGACTCAGGTCGATCGTGATTTGATCATGTTGTATCTAGAGAGCCAATTACAACATCAAAAAAAAAGAACTTCGATCAGTCGTTGTATTACGAGTTTAAGACGTTTTTTTCGTTATTTGATGCAAGAAGAGCTCGTCATTAAAGACCCGATGCAACTGATCGAATTGCCTAAAAAAGAAAGCCATCTGCCAGAAGTATTGTCGGTGTCTGAAGTTGAAATGCTACTTCAAACACCGGATGTAGAAAAGCCGTTGGGGTTACGTGACCGTGCGATCTTAGAATTGATGTATGCGACTGGCTTACGGGTCAGTGAGGTCATCAATTTAAAATTAGCAGATCTGCATTTAGAATTGGGGATCATCCAAACGCTAGGTAAGGGGCAAAAAGAGCGGCTCGTTCCGATCGGAGACACAGCTGTAATGTGGGTCCAGCGCTATTTAAAAACGGCGCGTCCTAAGCTATTGAGAACAACAAATGATTATTTATTTGTGAATTTTCATGGAAATCAGTTAACTCGTCAGGGGATCTGGAAAAATTTGAAACAGCAGGTCAAATTCGCGGGGATCAAGAAAAATGTGACTCCACATACATTGCGACATTCATTTGCGACCCATATTTTAGAAAATGGAGCTGATCTGCGGATCGTCCAAGAACTATTAGGACATGCAGATATTTCAACAACACAACTCTATACACACTTATCTAAGAAACGTTTAGCTAAGATCTACAATGAAGCTCATCCGCATGCATGATTGTCTTTCACATGAATTTGTGGTAATCTAGCATAATCAGAAGAGCAATTGGCTATTGGAGGAGAAAATGCTTTATAAGTATAAAAGTGACTATGAAAAAATCGCAATGGGATTGTTATCGTTTATCCCTGATTTAAAAGAGATCGCTAATTTGAAGACGGAAATTGAATGGTACGAAGCTGATAGTTCGCATGTGCTATATTTATGGAAGAATGAGAATCGTGATTTTGTCGGGGTTTTAGGGACCGAAATAAATGAAGATTTTATCATGGTACGTCAGATAGCAGTAACACCAACGGAAAGAAGTCAAGGACTGTGCTTTTTGATGCTAGATGACTTAGCCGAACTTTATCCAGATAAGAAGATCATGGGTAATATTGAAGCTTCGACCTTGATAG
>NZ_CAQLEL010000106.1:0-8085 GCF_948826705.1 uncultured Ligilactobacillus sp. | reverse complement strand
GTTGCCGTGATCCACGCAACAATAATTGATCCAAGCGTAGAAATCACGGCAACCCACACTTGATCACTCAAGAACGATCACTCCCAACGCAATTCGATCACTATTCCAACTAACACAAAAAAGGCATATATTCCAGGGAAACTTAAATACACTTCTCGCAAAGCGTCATTCGCACAAAATGACAAGAAAAACGCTAACCACACAAACGTCAGCGTTCCAGTCATGATCTGCTTGTAGTACAAATGCTTGATGTCCCACAGCGCAAACACCAATGCGATCGTACCGACCACTGCAAGCATAAAAATGAACGGTGGATCATCAAGCGCAGCCAACGGACTATGATCCCAGTCAAAAATACCTGTTGACCGCTTAACGATAAAGAAAAACGCCAGAGAATAAGTCTCCAGCGCTTTTAGAAGCCAAAATCGGTTCTTTCTAATATTTTTTAACATTTTTAACACCCTTTTCCTACCCGCCCACCACAAAAAATCATTTAAGATAAATAGCCTTGTAGCTATCGAAAGCCGAGTAATTATTATCGATCTGGTCTGTACCGTAAATATCTTTCCTTGCTGGTGTCCATGGTGTTGCTTGTGAACCTTCCTCAACTTTGATATTTGCTAAATACAAGTCAGCAGATACCCCTTCTTGAATGGTTGCGTTATTGTCAAAACGAATATATCCCTCATCGTTATTTCCAGTATTAAAACTTACCGACTTATTTACCACTCCACTATTACTTAACTTTTGGCTCGCAATTGGTAATATAGCTTCTGTCCAAGAGGCTTGGCTAGTGTGCATGCGTGCCAAAAAGTATACATCATAGCTTGCCAAAGCATAATTATGAAACCCAGAAAAGCTAATAGTGTAAATTGTATTTGGCTTTACTCTAAAACGATCCGAACCAACGGTTACTTCCCTCGTTGTACTTTTATTTGAAATAATAAGCATATTTTCAGTATTATTCTTCCAAAATGGGTGCTTACCTAAGTACGGTTGGCCAACGGTATTAGTATCAGTCCAACCATTCAAATTCTTAAAGTTACTTGAATTTGCAACTAAATTGATCCCTGGTATCTGCAAATTAGTGACTAGTTTTAACTCGTCCGACAATTTATCAAAACTATTCTTTAACTCAACTCGGCTTTGTCCATTAGAAACAGATACTACTTTGCCTTGTAGCGTTTGCCGATTACCGCCACCGAACATCCCAGCTGGTTCGGTTCCGAATGGTACAACTCCAAACGGATATTCTAAATATTCAAACGTTACTTCTGAATCTACTTGTAAAGCCTTATCAACGATCATAACTAGACCTCGTGTAGTCATCGTGATCATAGCTCGTGTACTTTCACGTAGTCCGTTGTATGCTGAAACACCTAGCGTGTATGTCGTTTTGGGCTTTAGGCCTGTAATCTCAACTTGTCTTGATGTTGTTTCTTTGATCTTGACGTCATCTTTATAAATGCGATACTGCATTTGCATCAACTCCAATTCAAAGTCACGCTATTAGCTGTCACATTTGAACTACGCAAGCCACTGACATTGACTAACGCTTCGTATACCGTGATACGTACTAAGCTAGACTCAACGCCACCGATTGTAGCTTTAATATCCGTTGTACCAGTATTTTTTGCGGTAATATTCCCATTTTGATCGATCGTCGCTACTTGCGCATTCGATGACGTATAGGTAACAGCGCCATCCGTTTGATTTGCTGGGTTGATCGTCACAGTAGCTTTAGCGATCCCGCCAACTTCCAGCGAAGTCGAATTGATCGTTAATGTAACTGATACCGCAGAGATACCGGATGTCGCAACAGTCACAATGTTAGACTTCTCGCTTTCACGTAGCCCATTATGCGCAGAAACAGCAAAGCGATACGTTGTTTTAGCTTTTAGATTTGTTGCGGTGTATGTCGTTGTATCTGTGACTTCTGCAACTTTTTGCAGTTGTCCAGTCGAGCCTTCACCACGATAAATGAAAAACTTCATTTGTGATCACCCGCCTTAACCTTCTGGGAACATTTTGTCATAATCTTCTTTTGCAAAATACTTTACTTCAACGAATAATTGAACGTCTTCTTTTGTGAATAGACCCATTTTGTAAAAACGGTTCACTACTTCGTAACTGTATAGCATACTAGTTAGCCTCCTTTGCATTATTTGCTTGTTGTTTCATCAATGTTGCTAAGATAGCAGCACCTTGTTCCTGACTTTTCTTCAGTGCATCAACATCTGCTTGCAGTTTAGCGACTGTCAACATTTGCTGAGCTTCTTTCTTTTCCGCAGGCGTTACTGCTGGAACGTTATCCGGGCGCTGTTGTTGTGCAAATTCTTTGTCGAATTCTTCTTTAGTCATTGACACCCACTCTGTTCCGCTCCACGATGGTGCATACATTCCTGTACCATCTGCATTGACTGGCGCAACTGTTGTAGCATTAGTTGGGATTGTTTCATCATCAGCGATCACATCAGTATATGCAAAGCGCTTAGTATCATCAAAATAATAAATCAACATCTAATTTCCACATCCTCTCTAGTTGTATAAGATACCTGCAAATTTAATATCCATTCCGCCATTATTCCATTCACTACCACGGGTGTAGATGGTTGCAATTGCTTTATCTGGTTTAAAATCAACATCATATTGTTTTGCATCGTCAGAGATACGTCTGCCAACTCCAAAAGAAGCAAACTTCGTAAAACCGTCTAAATATGACTTTGGAATAGCTAAGGCTTCTTTAAACGTCCATCCTTTGAGTGTGACATTTCCGATATAACTTTGAAAATAGATGATCGCAAAACTATCGAATTTGAAGATGAGACCCTTGCAAGCATTACGGTCAACGCTAAAACCATTGATCGGCGTAAACTGCTCTTTTGAAATTTCTACTACACTACCGTTCATACGTTCAAGCTCAGCTTTGACCTTATTGAAATTTTGTTGGATAGCCTCCGGACCACCATTCATACCAGTAACGATCGCTTCTAACGAGATAGTCATAAACTATCACCCTCCTTTATTTTTCCCAATCTAATTTTTCCGTTTCATCATTGATCCGTGTCGCACGTAAATTTCTTGGTGCGATCACTGTTGTAGGCTGTTGATCTGTTTGCGGTGGTGCAACTGAATCAGATGAGATCTGATGTTGACCATTCCCCGCCAAAGCACGTCGATCATCGACTTCGCCTAGATCAAAGCGCAGTGTTTTATACCCGTCAATCAAATACCAGTAACCATACTTATATTCAACGACCCCACGCATTGCATATGCCGTTGGCAAATGGATCACTACAGTATTTAGATCTTGATATTCGATCTGTGGTGCTACGCTAGTGAAGTTAGTACCGCCAAACGATCCACTTGGACCAGTACCAAAGCCCCCGGTTTCCGTGCCAATCGCGTATTCGTAATACAAAACATTGACTCGTGGATTACGATTTTGGTTGTGCTTCAACGTGATCGTAAAGCCTGCAGGAACATATGAAGCAAGCAATTGCTCAATGTGTTCCAATCGATTATCTAGCGTTATATAGCTACCGTAGCGGTTAGAATTGCGAGCTAGAATAACTTCGCTGTCGACTGTCGCATTTGCGATCACTTGCAAAAATTGGTTCTCTAAGTCGGTTTGGCGTCCTTCAACTTGCCCTTGTCGATTGATAAGCTCAAGTTTTAGATTGTTCATCGCTCGCTTAAACTCTTGCTCGTCATTGATCAGATACTGTGCGATACGTGCTGTATAGATCGCCCACTGCGCTAACGTCTCACGCACGTCTTTACCGTACATTTTTTCTCTAAGCCAAGTAGCGACTGTTTGAGCGACCTTTTCAACATCACCCACCGAAATATCACGCTGAAGCTTTTTTAGATCCTCTTGCGTGATCGGTGTGTTATCTCGATATGTCACTTTCTCACTTCCTTTCAATTAAGATAAGCTTTGAATTTATCACTTGGTTCTGTGTTCATATCAACGTTGCCAATGATCCCAGACACACGGCCTTTGCTTGTGTATTGCCAAAGATCATAAGGATGTGTAGGCTTCGTACTATTGACGATAGATCCATCATTTTGTCCATAGCTGGGGATCCAGATCGCACCAGCTCTTGCAGTATTCAAGTTGAAACTACTATACAGATGATTTGCGATATATAACACGATCTTATGATCTGGGACACCTAAAGTATTGAGCTGTGACATGAACGCTTCAATGCCGGCTCGCATTTGAGATACATTACCGCCCATCTCAACGCTTTCCACATCGATCGCATAAAAAACAGGCTGTTGCTTGTTAGCAACAACCCGCTGTGTTCTCTCAAAGAAATCTCTAGCTTCTTGCTGTGCGTCCGATGTCGATGTACCTCGGAAATAAGCATACACTGCATATTTACCGCCGGCGCTGATACATTTTTGCAAGTTCTCCATGTATTTCAAATCCTGATGCGACGATCCATCTTGTACTCTGATGATGCTTAAAGTTACGTCATCTCTGACAACGCTATTCCAGTCGATAACACCTTGCCATTCCGAGATGTCAATAATTTTCCCGATGTGCGCAGGTTGTGGCTGTGGCGTCTGTCCATTGAATTTGTTTTCCAGTTCCTGCAAAGCCTGCTGTAAGCTTTTAATTTGAGCATTTGAACTTTTAAGTGCCTTTTCGAGATCTGCAGTGCTCAACTTCTGATCTCTGATCAAATTATAAAAAGCGTCACGTTCAGCATCATAAGCTTGCGATGATTGATTTCTATACGCATTTACAGAAAGAGGATCATTACTTAGAGTTATCGTTGTGTTTTGAACTTGCAATAGATCTATCGACATTGACACGATCCGTTCATCGATTTCTAGGCCTTGCAAAGAATTCTGTACGGTAACAGTATCTCCACAATCGAACATAGCGACACCATCTTTGATATAAGATAGGTCAACATATGTTAGTTGTATCTCGTATTTGATAGCTTTTTGTGAAGCTAGATAAGCACGTCCCTTCTGCAACAAAGTATCAGCAGTATTGACATCATCCCACGTCTGAACTTTAGCTCTGATCCCAAATTCTTTGATCAATTCTTCATCTCGCAGATACTCGTTACCACCATTAGCACTAGCGATCGTTAAACGTGGACTTGATACCTCAGTCTTGTTTTCTTCGTTTGTTTGACGCTCTTGTGTAGCTCCCAACGGTTTAAGGACCGTTACTACTTCGGTAGGATCGATATTTCTTGAAGATGACAGCAAGTTCTTAGCCAACTTTATCTTCTGCGTAGCCGTTCCACCAATCTTTGGCATATAGTCAAGATACAAATTTCCAGCCTCATTGCGAACTCTAAGCTCGCCGCCTAAACGGCTGACTAGTTTGTCTTGAATATTATCATACGTATCTTTTGTATCATCAACAAAACGATAGACATTATCAGTTGAATTAGTGACTGTAACATTACCTAAGCGTACCTGCTTAAAGCTTTCTACTTGCTTGTTGTGCTCATTGATTAGCGCTTGTAGAAAGTCTTTAGGCGTTGTATCGTGAAACTCTCGCCAAGGCTGTACGCTGTCATGCAAGAAGCCCTCAAGTCCTTCACATACAGCTATTTTTTGAATGACACCACTAGTATCCATACTGTCTGAATAAGTTAATACACGACCTTCAAAAAGAACTTTGTTTTGATCTGGGCGTGTTACTTTCACAAAGAATTTGTACGGCTTAATAACCGCATAGAGTTTATGTGAGGGATCCAGTGTAAACGTGAAGCTATCATAGGCGCTAACGCTCTTTGAAACTGTTGCAGATACTAACCTAATACGTTGGTAGATATCTGAATTAAGCAACATTTCTGGGCCATTCCAGCCTTCCCTTATCGTTACTCGATAGCCTTTGCTCATTAGATCACCTCTTCTGTCCAATCAAATGATACTTTGCCATTGCCAATGATCGTGATCAAGCTTTCACCCTTGGGTAGTATCAGGTCATCATTTGAATTACCACCACTACGCAAGTGATAACGTTGATCATTCAAAATAAGATCTACTGGATTTTCACAAGTAACTGTAAGTTCTGCTTCGCGATCCCCTGTATTGATCAACATCAGATTTTCAAACTCCTTGACATCGAACTCAGTTTCTTGCGCTGCATCAAGGTCAAAGCTAAATGGATCCCAGACATCATCAAAACGCTTTTTGAGTCGATAGGCATCACACTGAAATGTGATTGTAAGCTTTGAAAAGTTATAGTTTTCTTCTAACGTTGGTGCTGTCTGAACTTCACCCATAAAGGCATAATTCGGCATAGCATCATCACGTAACAAAATCTTTCCAACTGGCTGATATAGCCAACGTGTGATCTCTGTCACTCGATTATACAGTGCGTATGGATCTTCACGCCCAAAAGGTATTTTGCAAGGAAACGTGATCGTACGTTCATCATACACATTTTCGCCATATACATTGCTCAAATCTACTTGCTTAGAGCTATACGGCAATTGTATTAAACTTTTCCGCTTTTGAGGTAGCGTTATTTGCTTTGTATCCAAAACACGCATGTCAAACTCGCTCGAATGTCTACCGTTGAACGTAAAGCCATACGTTTTACTAGAAATTGACATCTATCGCCATACCTCTCTTTCCTAAAATATCTCTTTGGTTTCGCTCATGAGTACCGTATCTTTCATAAGCGACTGCAAAACTTCGACCATCTACCTTAACTTGCTTATCAGCAATGATATCAAGTTTTCGATTGATAGCTTCGATTTGTTGACTATAATCAGTACCCGTGTAGCTTTGCGTGCTATGAGTAGCGCCAACGCTTTGACTCGTACTTGGCGCCATACCGTAACCGTTTGATCCACTAAATTTAGCGCGATCGATAATATGTGCGATCTTTGCGCTAAAGCTGTTCGGGTTGATCTCAGCCCGTTGCTTGATTGCACTAGCTAACAAGCTGTCTGCATTTGGCTTGCGATTGTTGATCACAAATTCGTCACCATCTTCTGCGATCCACGCAAGCTGCTTGTTGTATACATGACCGCCGTTAGCATAACCGTGACCGTGTCCAATTACGGCTAACATGTCAGATCCGTAACGTGCTTTAGCATAATGGATCGCAGCTAACATATTGTCGTAGCCATTGAAAATATCTTTGTGGCCCGGAAAAGCATGTGCATTAAATGTCGCTGAAATCGTCTGTAATAAACCTTTTGCGAGATCACCAGTCAACGTGTTAATGTCGACATAGCCACCTTGAACTGCTTTAGGGTTCCCCCCAGATTCGCTTTGAATTTGGCGTAACCAAGCCTGTACATAAGCATCTGATGTTGGTAAACCGTTAGCGGCTAATGCCTTTTTAACATATGGTTCCCAACGTTTTGCACCTTCACCTGGCGGGTTTCCTCCAGATTCATCAAACTTCTTCTTAAATCCGTCTAAAATACCTTTAAACCAGTCAACAGCTTGTTCAGGTACATATTTACCAGCACCCTCTCCGATGTCATGCCAAATAGCTTCAGCACTATTCTTACTTTTCTTGAAAAGGCCCATTAATACACCTAACGGATCCTTTAGAGCATCTTCTAATTGATCTATCTTATCAGCTAGCCATTCGCCAACATCACCACTGACATCACCGATCCAGTCGGCAGCCTTTCCTAACCAATCACCAAAACCTTCTTTATACTGCGGTAGCCCTAGCAACATAGCTGTTTGTTTAGCTGGCATAACAGCATCACCAGCCTCTAAGTGGGTAAGTACGTTACGCTCTTGTGGTAATTCAACCGATCCATCACGTCTAAAAATAGCTTCTCGATATGTTGGACTTTCTTCGTCATTGACCAACGCTAGTGTTGATCGTGACATCCGACCACCATCTTTTAAACGTGGAATAAGATCAATGGTCTGTTTTTTACCACCGAAGAAATGAACTACGCCATTAATACCTTTAATACCACCATTCACAAAATCAATGATCCCATTAAATCCAGCCTTAGCAGCATTTTTCATACCATCCCAAATCCCACTAAAGAATTTTGCAACGCCGTCCCAAATTCCTCTCCAAGCACTGTCAATACCTTTAGCAACTCCGATAATGATATCTTTCAG
>NZ_CAQLEL010000105.1:0-10944 GCF_948826705.1 uncultured Ligilactobacillus sp. | reverse complement strand
TCAGTTGGGCAGTAGTGGTGCAGAGTTCGATCTCGGTAATAAAAACATTTTGTAAGTGCTTTGATTCGGAGGGTGGAAGTTGGTTCGCAATAGCTAGATGGGTGACCTTTTCTAATAAAACTATCAAATAGTCCTTTTGGGCCCGAAGTAGATCTGGTCCTAAAGTATGACCTAATTTACTCCAGGAGATCGCTTGGATGAGTTTTGACAATTGTTTGGGCTCATTTTTTTGGATGCATGTAAGTAATTTTTTCTCATGCTGATAGATCTGAGCGTAAGAAAGTGGTGCTTGGGTCAGTAGAGTGCGACGTTCTTTATTCAGGAGATGAGTAGTCCGAGTCAACTGCTGAAAATTACAGTTAGCAAGTTGATCGGCGGTCTCGCCAGTGAAAAAATAATTGATCAGATAGATGATGTCACGGATATCTTCGAGACAGTAGATCGGTAAGGCGGCCAATTGTGTGTAGGTCAATTCGTATTGGGCTAGGGGCATATTTAAAGCGTCTAAATATTTATATAAAACATTACGATCAGTTAAATTGCAGCGAAAAGGACCAAAGATAAAATAATGGTCGTTAAAAGCATATAACAAAAGGAGTTCATTTAATTTACCAGTTATTAGAGCATGCTTTTTGGCATTTTTTTCTAGGTCAGTAAATAGTGTTTGATAGTCATAGCCAAAATCAGTCTCTAGTGCATTATAGTGTTTACAAAGCGCAAATTGTTCATTTAAGACCAAGAGTGGCATATGCAAGCAGTTTGAGAGTGCACGTAGCAGTAATTCATATTCCAAAAAGATCACCTCTATCAGGAAAAATAGCTTTATATAGGTAAGCCTAACAAAGAGAAAATAGTAAATTAAACAAAAAAAGGTTTAAAAATCTACTGCGATAAGTAAACAAAAATTAAGGGGGATCAAGCTTAAATATCTGATCGAAAAGGACCGCTTGTAATGAGCATAGCGGGCATTTTTAGTTTTTTACCAAAAAACTCTTGCGCTTTGGCTTTTTCTTTGATATAGTATTATTCGTTGATGAAATGGGTGGTTAGCTCAGCTGGCAGAGCAACGGACTCTTAATCCGTGGGTCCAGGGTTCGATCCCCTGACCACCCATCAGAGATTTACTAACAGCAATTGCAGATCTTGCTCTGTGGTTGCTGTTTTTTTTGTGCATTTTGAATAAAACGGTCAAAACCAGGTCATTGAGTTTCTGTAACCAAAGCTGAGTTTGTAGTACAATAAGGGTGGTAGGAGCTATTGAACTACATCCAAGAAGCAGTAGTGCTCACAGTGATATGTATGTAATTTATATAAAGAGGAATTTAAACTTATGAAAAAGATTTTAGTTGTAGATGATGAGAAACCGATCTTAGATATCATCAAGTTCAATCTGACCAAAGAAGGTTACGATGTATACACTGCCGAAGATGGCCAAGAGGCTTTAGATAAGGTCGAAGAGGTCTTACCTGATCTGATCATTTTAGATCTGATGTTACCTAAGGTCGATGGGCTCGAAGTGGCACGTGAAGTTCGAAAAAAATATGAAATGCCGATCATTATGGTAACGGCTAAAGATACAGAATTAGATAAAGTCTTAGGCTTAGAAATGGGTGCTGATGACTATGTGACCAAACCATTTTCTAACCGTGAATTGATCGCACGGGTCAAGGCTAATTTACGGCGCCAAGCCACGGTAGTAGCCAGCGCTCAAAGTGAAGAAAAAGAAAAAAGTAATGACATTGTGATCGGAAATTTAACGATCCACCCAGAGGCATATGTGGTCTCCAAAAATGATGAAAATATCGAATTGACCCATCGTGAATTTGAATTGCTTTACTATTTAGCTAAACACATTGGGCAAGTCATGACTAGAGAGCACTTGTTGCAGACCGTTTGGGGCTATGATTACTTTGGGGATGTTCGGACAGTTGACGTAACGGTCCGCCGTTTGCGCGAAAAGATCGAAGATAACCCTAGTCGCCCAGTCTGGTTGGTGACCCGCCGTGGGGTCGGCTATTATTTACGTAATCCAGAGGCCGAGTAAAATGAATAAGAAATTGCATTTTTTCCAGTCGATCCATTTTAAGATCGCACTGGTTTTTGCTTTACTGTTGTTTTTAGCCTTTCAGATCGTTGGTGCGGTATTTGTACAACGCTTAAAAAGTGAGAATTTAAAACAATTTAAGCAAAGTGTGGAAATGCCAGCTTATGTCAATAATTTGCTAGTCACGCAATTGAATGAAGCTGATACAAATGAAGCAAATGAGCGGATCAAAACTATCTTAGATGATATCAATAATAATAATATTTCAGATATTCAAGTTGTAGATGCTAAAGGTGTGATCCGTGGTGAAAATAATGTGAATACTCGCTCGATGATCGGGCAAAAAGCAACGAATAGTAATATTAAACAGGTTTTGTACAGTGGACGTAATTTCTCGCAGACGATGTACAATGAGCGCGATAATCGGCGCTATTATATCGCGATCACCCCGTTGTTCAATACTTCGGGCAATAACAATACAGTCGTCGGTGCGGTCTATGTCCGCGCTAATTTAGAAAGTGTCTACGATTCGGTCAATGACGTTATCGTGATCTTTGCGACCGCGGCGTTGATCGCTACGGGGATCGGGTTAGCCCTTGCGATCCTTGTTTCAAGTGCGATCACCCGCCCGATCGATGAAATGAAAAAGCAAACTGCGCGGATCGCTCGGGGAGATTATTCTGGTCAAGTCCAAGTTTATGGACGAGATGAATTGGGTCAATTAGCCCAAGCCGTCAACAATCTATCTGCACGGGTCGAAGAAGCACAAGAAGCGACTGAATCAGAGCGACGACGCTTGGATCTGATCTTATCGCACATGTCAGATGGTGTGATCGCTACTGACCGTGGGGGCAAGATCACGATCATCAACGATATGGCGTGTGAAGCGTTAGAAGTAAAACCAGATGATGTTAGGAATAAGTCGATCTTAGATGTTTTGAATATCCGGGATAAATATACGATCCGCGAACTTTTGGAAAATCAAAATGAGATCATTTTGGATGAATTAGACACCAATCGTGACCAGATCTTGAATGCCAATTTTTCGCTGATCCAACGGCGTTCAGGCTTTATCATCGGGATCGTCTGTGTCTTGCATGATATCACCGAACAACAACGGATCGACCGCGAGCGGCGACAATTTGTTTCCAACGTTTCACATGAATTGCGGACACCGTTGACGAGTATGCGCAGTTACATTGAGGCATTAAATGAAGGTGCTTGGCAAGACCCTGAGATCGCACCAGCCTTTTTAAAGGTCACTCAAGAAGAAACTGACCGGATGATCCGGATGATCAATGATCTTTTGAGTTTATCGCGAATGGATCTTGGAAAAGTCGAGTTAGACTTGGAGTTAGTCAACTTAAATGAATTGTTCAACTATATCTTGAACCGTTTTGATATGATGCTTGAAAAGGACAATAATGATACACGTGAAGTGACAAAAAATTATACGATCAAACGTGATTTTACCGATAAGACACTTTGGGTCGAAGTCGACACCGACAAGATCATTCAAGTGGTAGATAATATCATGAATAATGCGATCAAGTATTCACCCGATGGTGGTGTGATCACTTGTCGTTTGTTGGAGACGCATAATCATGTCATCATGAGTATCTCTGATCAAGGTCTAGGAATGCCAAAAAAGGAACTATCGCACATTTTTGAGCGCTTCTATCGTGTCGATAAGGCGCGTTCACGGGCACAAGGTGGGACTGGTCTTGGACTAGCGATCTCTAAAGAAGTGATCGAGTTACATCACGGCCGGATCTGGGTCGATAGTACAGAAGGAAAGGGTTCGACCTTCTATATCTCGCTACCATATGAAGAATACGAGGAAGGAGATCTATGGGATGAAGAATAAACGCTTAAATGGGTGGTTTTTGCATGCCATTTTGATCCTTGCGGTGTTATTTAGTGTTGTTTTTACAGCTTTGATCTGGGTAACGCCTGTTTATTTTCAACGCATAGCAGGGATGGCAGCTCCGGATAAGACTAAAGTTATCAATGATGATACCAACACGGCAGACAAGAAAAAATTAACTGATGTATATCGACCAGTATCGATCACGGTAACAGATAAACGCTCATCCAGTCGGCTATTGAGCAATCGGATCGATGTAGTCGATCTAATGATGACTTCTTTAGAAGGAAGTAAGATAACTGATATCAGTGAACCAGAGACTGTCAGTAAAAACGAGTACCTAAAGCTAATGCAGACGCCTAGATCGTATCAGTTGAATTATGGTTCAGAGCTCTCCTTTGGAGTCTTGAAACAATACATTGCTGAACAGCCAGTTAAGAGTGAGAATTACAGCTTTGATCGGATCGTGATCAGTTATGATGGCTCTGAGGTCTATTTTCTAGAAGATGCAGGTCTCAAGGTATACAAGGCCAAGTTGACCAAATATGATAAAGATAAGCTCAATAACGTCCACAAAACAAAGGAGCTCAAGCGCTATAAACTTAGCTATGAATATCAAAACGGACGTCTGATCCAGTATTATGAAGATCAGGTCACGGTGCCACGTTATAGTTATTTATACAATAAAGAAAATGTGGGGATGTACGTTACACGCTTGTTAGGGACCGAAAAGAGCAGTACCTCATCACTGACGACCCGTGAACAAGATGGCGTAACGGTCTATTCCGATGATTCGGGGCAAAAATTGAGCATCCGCGACAAAACGGGCTTGATAACATATACGGATTATCTGACTGATGAGACTGGACGCCAGAATTGGACTTTAGATGATCATTTAACAAATGATTTTACTGATCTAGAGCAATTAGGCGTTAGTTTAACTGATGTTAAGTATTCTGAGTATGATATGCAGGAAAAAAATGTCATCTATCGCAGTTACATCGATGGTTTTCCTGTGATCTCGGCACGCGATTTTGGGACTTATCAGATCCAAAATCGCGTCCGTAACAAGAAATTGATCTTTTCCCAATGCAGTCTACAAGTTCCAGTGCCAGCAGCTGGTAAAGCAGTGACGCTCAAGCCGACTAAAGAGATCTTGCCTGAGTTACAAAGTGCCGACATCAATTTGGATAAGATCAGTGATATTCAGATCGGTTATACGGTCTCGCAAAATAGTACAGCTTCATTGGTCATTGATCTGACACCGACATATTTTGTCAAATACAATAACGTTTGGATCAATTATCAAGATCTGATCTCAGGGAAGAAATGGGGGGATAACGCCAATGAATTTTAAGCGTATCGAATGGATCTTTGTCATTGCCTTTATCGCCTTAGATATCTTCTTATTAAGTGTTTATGTGACACAAAATGATACGATCGATCAACGAACGAGTTCGTTTTCTACGACCAATACTTCGGGATCTGTATTAAAGAGTATTAAAAATGATCAGATCTCTTATGGACATCTATCGGATAAAACTCAAGCTGGTTATTATGTCTCCAGCTCAAATTCAAATATTTTGCGGGAGAAAGCTGAGCAGTTGCGCTATAGTTGGGAATATGCCAATCATAAATTAACGGTCGACTTTACGGATGGTTTAAAACTAGTCGATCCAGACAAACCACAAGCAACAATAGATGAATTTTTGAAAGATAGTAGTATCGTCCTCTTTGGTAAGGAGTATACTTATAATAAAGATCTTTCAACTAAATCCGTGATCGTTTATACGCAGATGATCTATGGGGGGCCGGTGTACTCTAATGATGGTCAGATCCGATTTGAGATCAAAAATGACTATGTGACAGGCTATACTCAAGGATATATGAATGACGTCCAGATCTTGCGTGAAAAACGTGATACTATCAGCCAAGAACGGGCGTTGATCTGGTTATATCAATACAACAAGTTGCCCGCTAATACGCAAGTTTTGTGGTGTCATTTAGGGTATACACGGTTATTATCGGTAAATAACAGCATCGTATATATTCCGACTTGGAATTTCTGTATAAAAAACAGTAATACAGGTAACATCCAGTATCGACGGATCAACGCCTTTACAGGTAGTGTGATGGATGAGACGATCAGTGTTAAATAAATGAGGAAGGATAGCTTGACAATGAGTGAAGAAGTTGGGCTGAAAGTTAGCGTGCTTGCCAGTGGGAGTACAGGCAATGCAACTTATATCGAGACTCCTAAGCAAAAATTATTGATCGATGCTGGACTTTCGGGTAAAAAAATCGAAGGACTGATGAATTCGATCGGGCGGACATTAAAAGATGTTGATAAGCTCTTAGTGACTCACGAACATAGTGATCATATCAAGGGTGTCGGTGTTTTAGCCCGCCGCTATGGCTTAGATGTCTATGCCAATGAGAAGACTTGGGAGCAAATGGCGCCTAAGATCGGACAGGTCAAAACAGAACAAAAGCACATTTTTAAACGTGAGACAGTCCAAACTTTTGGTGATCTAGATGTCCAAAGTTTTGGCGTTTCGCATGATGCGATCGATCCACAATTTTATAAAGTGCATTATGCGGGTAAATCATTTGCCATTGTGACAGATACTGGCTATGTTTCAGATCGGGTCAAAGGGATCGTAGAAAATGCAGATGGATATTTATTTGAATGCAACCACGATACTGAGATGTTACGCGCAGGGATCTATCCGTGGGCGCTAAAGCAACGGATCTTGAGTGATCAAGGGCATTTATCCAATGAAGATGGCGCTAATGCGTTGATGAGCGTTTTAGGTGCTCGGACTAAGCAGATCTATCTTGGACACTTGAGCCAAGAAAATAATGTCAAAGAACTAGCGCATTTAACAGTCCAACGTCAAATGCAAGCTAAAGACTTTGGTGTTGATCAAGATTTTCTCTTATTAGACACCGATCCAGCGCAAGCGACCGAGTTGGCAGTTCTTTAAGATAAAACTATATTTTTTAGGATAAAGTTAATTTTTACATTATTGTAAGCAATTTTGTTGCAAAAGGCTTATTATATATAATATAGATACTTAATTTTAAGAGGTGACTTTTTGTATGAGCAATAATGAACAATTTGATGGTGAGTTTAATGAAGTTGGCTCAAATAATGGGCCGGCCAAACAGCCAGGCTCAAAGCAACGAGGGCTAGGTAAAGTATTTTTGATCGGTCTGTGTGCTGGTGTACTTGGTGGTGGTGTAGCTGTTGGAGGCTATACTTTGTATCAAAATAACAGTACGCAACTAGCAAGTAATTCCCAAGGGACGACGGCGACCAGCAATGTTAAGGTCAACGTCAGCACACAAACGACTAAAGCTTTTGATGCGGTCAAAGATGCAGTCGTTTCGGTCGAAGCCTATTCAGAACAACAATCCAGTTCGTCTTTAGAAGATCTCTTTGGGCAAAATTCTGGTAACTCGACTAGTCAAACATCCACTAGTGAAGGCTCAGGAGTCATTTATAAAAAGAGCGGTAATACTGCTTATATCGTCACAAATAACCATGTGATCTCGGGAGCTAACAAAGTTGAAGTCTTGTTGAATAGTGGCAAGAAATTATCGGCTACGGTAGTGGGACATGACTCGGTAACTGACTTGGCTGTGCTTAAGATCAACGCCAAAGATGTTAAACAAGTTGCAAGTTTTGGCAACTCGGATAATATCAAAGTTGGTGAAACAGCTTTGGCGATCGGCTCTCCCCTTGGCTCAGAATATGCCACCTCTTTGACTCAAGGTATCATTTCGGCTAAAAGTCGGACGATCAACGTAACTAACAGCAGTGGTATCACCACAGGTCAAGCCACTGTTATCCAAACTGATGCGGCTATCAATCCAGGTAACTCTGGTGGTGCTTTAGTTAACTTACAAGGTCAAGTTATCGGGATCAACTCGATGAAACTTTCAAGTACTGGTTCAAGTGAATCGACTTCAGTCGAAGGGATGGGCTTTGCGATCCCAAGTAATGAAGTGGTTTCGATCATCAACCAATTAGTTGAAAATGGGAAGGTTAAGCGTCCAGCATTGGGGATCTCGCTAGTTGATCTAGATTATATCTCTCAAAGTGCTCGAACAGATACGCTCAAGTTACCGACAGATGTTACTAGCGGTGTGGTCGTTATGAAGATCGATTCCAGTTCACCGTTGAAAGATAGTGGTATTGCTAAATATGATGTGATCACGTCGATCGGCGGTAAGAAAGTTACCGATTTAGCGACCTTGCGCCAAGCATTATATGAACATAAGATCGGTGACACTGTTGAGATCGGTTATTATCATGAAGGTAAGCAACAGACTGCTAATGTAAAATTGACATTGGAAGCAGATGATTCCAATACGACGACATCATCGAACTCAAATGAATAAAGTTAAATCAAAATGTTAATTATGAGGACGGCAACTAAGTGAAAACTTAGTACCGTCCTTTTTGGATATTGTGTATAATAATACAAGAAGATATTTAATAAGGTTGTCCCCATAAATATTGGGACAGAACAAAAGTACTCCCCAATATCTTGTGGTTAACTCTGTGGATATGTGGATAACTCTGTGGATAAGTATATGAGAAAGGAATTATTTTTGTGAATATTAAGGTCATTTGTGTTGGAAAACTCAAAGAAAAATACTTAAAGCAAGGGATCGCTGAGTATTCCAAAAGATTAAGTAAATTTTGCAAATTTGAGGTCATTGAAGTTCCAGATGAAAAGGCGCCTGAAAGACTAAGTTTAGCCGAGATGGAAGCTGTAAAGCAAAAAGAGGGGGAACGTATTTTGCATAAAATTCGGGATAAAGAGTATGTTTATGCATTAGCGATCGAAGGTACAGAGCGTTCATCAGAAGAATTTGCCTCTGAGTTAGAAAAATTAGGAACTTATGGGCATAGTGATCTGACATTTGTGATCGGGGGATCACTTGGATTGAGTCCAGAAGTTTTAAAGAGAGCTCAAACGAAGATATCGTTTGGACGTTTTACGTTACCGCATCAATTGATGCGCTTGGTTTTGACTGAACAGATCTATCGTGGTTTCATGATCAATAATGGTAGCCCATATCATAAGTAGATCATAAGGCTGATCCTATAAAAGGATCAGCCTTTTTTGTTTAAAAAATTATTGTTTTGATTAAAAAAATAATATATACCAAAAATTTCTTGGAATATTTTTAAGCATAGTTAAGTTTGTCTATAAGTATGTGCAAAGGGTTTCCAATTGATTTATCGTGTATGATATTTTATTCCTAGTTATAAAAATACCTAAAAAATTTAATGTAATATCTGTGTTGGGTATTAGTGTTTTTTTATTTTAATTAGGAGGATCTAACTAGGATGGTATCGAAGAAAAATAAAAAATTGATGTTGGAAAAACAAGCATCTAAAAAGCAACGTTATGGTCTACGCAAGTTAAGTGTTGGGGTAGCTTCGGTCTTATTAGGGATGACATTTCTAGGTGCGGGTGGTATCTCAGCTGCCGAAAATGAAAATTTAGAGACAGCTACAACAGAAAGCCAAGTTGAAACTGTCTCTGATCCTTTAAATAAGCAAACAGAAGTGGCCTTGACGCAACAAACAGAAGCTGAAAAACAAATTGATGGCCAAGCTTACGAAGAAAAAACAGTTACTCGTACGATCAACCTTTATAAAGATGATAAGTTGGTCGATACCAAAGTCCAAACTGTAAAATTCCACAAGATCTTAGGAATTTGGTATGTCAAAGATGATGGCGCGGTAGGGATACAAAATGGTCAATTTGATGCTTATGATATTCCTGAACAAGCAGGGTATACAGCACAGATCAATGGTGTTGTCGTCAATAAAGTCGATAACATGAACGTAACAGCCGATACTCCAAATCAAGTGGTCGATGTTCATTATGTTGCTAATACAAAAACATACACCGAAGAAAGGATCATTACCCGTACGATCAATATTTGGCATGACGATCAACTCTTTGCCACTTTCGTCCAAGATGTAGTCTTTAAACGTGAAGTGACTGAAGATCTAACAACTGGTGATAAGACTTATGGGGCTTGGGATGAACCTACTAAGATGTTCGAGAATTTTGAGATCCCCCAATATGAAGGTTATAAGCATACAGAAGGTACAGTTCAAAATCGACTTATCGTTACTCCAGATTCAGAAAACATAGTTAACGACGTCCGGCGTAAGGTTAATCCTGCTGATCTGATGTATGTTCACAGGGTTTCTTACATATGCATACCCGGCTTCGATCCTGTTCATGAACCATTCGGAAAAAAAGGCCGGTATGTCAGTTCTTCTGCTTGCGCTTATGATCATACTGTTTTCTCTCGATTCTGATATGAACGGTGTATTTGGAATATATCTCCTGTTCATCTGTTTTTTTGTATCCTACCTGTATTTTAACATAATTCAGATCAAAGGGCGACAAAAATTGATCAGAAATCCCGCGTTTCTTCTTTTGTTTTCGGATAATGGACAATGATATTATTTTGCCCGGAACAGCCAGTGAGGAAGCAATTAAGGAGGGGACATGGTATGAGAAGCCATCAACTGCTGGTTGAATCTGCCAGAATCAACTATTGGTTAGTTCCTGAGAAGTTTTTTTCTGTTATACTACTGGCAAGGAGGATAAAAACATGAACCAGGAAGCGATAGGAAAATTCATTGCGATCTGTCGAAAAGAGAAGGGGCTTACACAAAAACAGTTAGCGGAAATGGAAAACTTCAAGAAGAGGCTGACACGGGAACATCAGGAACAAATGCGTTATGCGTCCGAAAAAGTCCTCAATGATATCCTTCCTGCTCTGGACAACCTGGATCTGGCCTTGCAATATGCCAGCCAGCACGAGGCATGCAAGGATATGGTTGAAGGCGTGGCCATGACCCGCAAGCTGCTTCTGGAGGCGGTAAGCCGGAATGGTCTCTCAGCAGTTGGCGAAGTCGGCGAGGATTTCAATCCGCAATACCACGAGGCAATAGGTTTCGAACCCAATCCCGAAGTTGGGCCCGGCGCTG
>NZ_CAQLEL010000104.1:0-7860 GCF_948826705.1 uncultured Ligilactobacillus sp. | reverse complement strand
GTTTTGATCGTGGGTATAAAGGCAGCGTGTTTTACTTTAGGTATATAGAACAAGAGAAAGGAATGAACAGGATGGATCAAGCTAAAAAAGAAAAACTCAGAGACTTCTTCAATCAGTTTTTTGATGATGCAGATAATGATGATACAAGTTTTCAAGAAGCCAAGGAGAAATTAAAGAAATTACGAAAAAAACTCCGGCGTTCTCCCAAACTTGTCCCTCAACCGATAAAGATCAGATAGCCAACTTATGTCACAGACTCAGGAAAATAAATATAAAAGTTTATAAATTCCATTTTACAAGGAGAGTCACAATGAAAAAAGAAGCAAAAAAGATCGTTACTTGGGAGCTAAAAAACCCAGCTGAACCAATGGTCACGTTATCCCAACCGACTGGTACGCAATTTGCTAGGCGCTATTCACAGATGATCGTTGCGCTTTATAAACATTATGGTCAAACGATATCTAAGAAGAAAGTTTTTGAGATGGTTACTAAAGCTATCGACCAAAGTTATAAACCTAGCGTATCTGATAATGTCTATAGGTTGATCCCCATAGTCAATATTTTTCAGAGAAAAGAAACTTTTAATGAACTACTTACGATAGGTGAGCAGATCGGGGATGACTTGATCGCTGAATTCGAACGCTATGGTAATGTTGACTTCTTTACCTTACAGAAGATCGTAGAGCGAGCACTGGAATTATCTTAAAAATATTTAACTAAAAAATGCCAAAAGTATTTTAATTGACCGCAACTTATAGTAAGATATAGCTGATTTTAAAGAAATGCAGTGTGGCATTTGTGGTCTTTGGTGCGGTAGCTTATCTAAAAAATTAGTAAGAAAATGAATAAAGACTGCAAAAACATAGCAATTTGGCAATTATTAGTTAGGGGGACATTATGCAAAAGAGAAAAAAATGGATCTTACTTGGGTCTGCTTTTTTGATCATTGGGTGCATTTGGCTGACCTTTTTTTATGGCAGTGGCCAAAAAAGTAGTGTCGTCAAATTTCAAGATGGGACAGTTTATCGTGGGACGACTGAAGATGGCAAGCTTGTCTCAGGTGTCTTGTACTTAAAAAATGGTGATACCTATACAGGATCATTTAAAGATGGTCACTTCGAAGGTCGTGGCGTGTATAAGTCGCATGAAGGTTGGTCTTTTAAAGGCAATTTTCATCGTGGTGTCGCACAAGATCAAGGTAAACTACTAAAGGATGGCAAAGTTATCCAAGCAGGAAAATATGATAAAGGAGCGTATCAGGAAAAATGAGAATCAAATGGTTTAGTTTGATCCGGATAACAGGTCTGATCTGTGTGTTACTTTATCACTTCTTCCAGATGCGCTATACGGGTGGCTTTATCGGAGTAGATATCTTCTTCACCTTTTCAGGCTATCTGATCACAGCCTTAGCATTGGATGAGTTCAGTCGATCGAATAAGTTTGCACTTCGAGATTTTTATTATCGGCGCGTTATGCGGATCTTACCACCGTTGATCTTGATGATCTGTATCGTTTTACCATTTACGCTTTTAGTTGGTAAAGATTACATTACCGATCTTTTTCATCAGATCGTAGCAGCGTTAGGCTTTGTGACTAATCTCTTTGAGATCAACACAGGTGGGACATACGAATCGCGCTTCATCCCACATCTTTTTGTGCATACATGGTCATTAGCCATCGAAGTGCAATTTTACTTAGTTTGGGGTTTTGTGCTCTACTTACTAACAAAGTTTACAACAACGGTAAAGCAATTTCGAAAACGTGTCTTTTTAAGTTCAGCTCTTTTGGCTGGTGGAAGTGCATTAGTTATGTACTTACGCGCGCAACAGCTGACGGAATTTTCACCGATCTATTTTTCAAGTATCGCTCATATCTTTCCCTTTTTTGTCGGAAGTATGCTAGGGGCGCTTGCGGGGATCCAAGATCTGATGCCGGCTTTTAGTGCGAATATGGCCAAGCATTGGACCAAGACACGTGCCTTGCTCTTTATGAGTGCAAATCTGATCTGTTTATTTATCTTAGCCTATTTCCTGCGTTTTGATCAGCGAGAAACATATATGTTTGGCTTTTTATTAGCTAGTTTATTTGCAGCAGGTGCGATCTTAGGGGCTAACATCTTACACCGCAAGACGCCAGATACCAAAGAACCATTTATCTTTGGTTATCTAGCTGATATCAGCTACAGTGTGTATCTCTTCCATTGGCCGTTATTTGTGATCTTTTCTAAGTTATATAGCAACTGGGTCGCAGCTTTGATCACGACTGTCTTGTCGGTCCTATTCGCTAGTGTTTCGTATTATTTCTTAGAACCACTGCTGCGGGGCAAACAGGTTGAAGTCTTGGATAAAAAGATCGAATTCAAGCATATTATGGCTCCTTTAGGTGGATCTTTGACATTAGCGATCGGTTTTGGTGTATTTCTTTGTCTACAAGCGCCAAAGATCTCTTCGTTGGAACAAAGTCTAATGCTTGGTGGGATCCAACAAGATATCAGTAAGCTTGAAGTAGCTTATGCCAAGGCCACTGCACCAAAAGACCAGCCGACTACGAGACAAGAGAACAATATTCCAGCCGGAACAACGATCATCGGTGATAGTGTTACGCTGGGAAGTCGAAGCTATCTGTTAGAACACATGCAAAATGTAGATATCGATGCAGAGGGCAACCGCACGATGAACCTTGCCTATGACGTTTTGATGGGGCTTCAAAACAGTGGACAATTGCGCAAAGATGTGGTGATCTGTATCGGGACCAATGCCTTAGATGATTATCAAGAGCAAACGCAAAAAGTCATCGATGATCTAAAACCTGGGCACCACTTGATCTTTATCACTCCACACGATGGACATGCTGATTCTTCGTATAATTCATATAAATTAGGCGTGTGGGAGCGAACCTTACCTAAGAAGTATGACTTTATCACGATCGGCGACTGGGATGAAGTGGCAAGAGCTCATCCTGAGGTCTTTGAAGGTACGGATGGAACGCATTTTGGTGGACGTGAAAATGCAAGCCAACTCTACCTAGAATGTATCCAAGATGCGATCAAACGTGCCCAAAAGACACCGGTCAAAAAATAATTACTGACAGCAGCAAAGTATTTTTGTTGCTGTTTTTTGTAGTATCACGAGAATAAAGCTCTCAGCTAAAAAAAGATCTAGGTGAACGTGTCATCAAAGTCAAAAAAATAGGTGCAAATTTTTCTGGGTGCATGGGGAAATCATCGCTCAACCAAGTAGAGATGACCGCAAGCAGATGATCGGTCAATAAATTGATCGTTTTTTCCTGCGAGAGTGGCGAATTCAACGGGGGATATTTAGCTAAATATGTCAAGGTGATCGTGGAGTATCTTACATGCAGATAACGGCGCCACTTTAAGTCGATATTAGTACTATAGAGGACCCTGAGCCATTCGCGATGTTGGTATACTAGCGGTAAGATATATTGGGCGATTCCATTATAGATCTCAGACGGTGGCAGAGTAAGGACTTTTTGTTCAAAAGTTTTCAATATTTGTTCATCGATAGTCACGTGGATATCTTCAAAGATCTCAGCTACATTTTTAAAATGCTTTTGGTAGATGGCTTGGCGTGAGAGTCCAGCCTCGGTAGCGATCTCGGTTATAGTCAAATGAGTGCGTTCTTTGTTTTTTAAAGCCAAACGCATGACGGCATTGATGATCATTTCACGTGTTTCTCGCATAAATCATCATTTCCTTTCGATAAAAAATTGTCACTGTGTCGTTTGATACAGTGATCTTGTTTTGTTTACAGGGAAAATAGTTGTCAAAGTGTCAATTTTTAGGCATATATTTCTTAGAGAAGATAGGATACACTGAAAGCGTGGATAAAGGCTATATCCACAAGCGTTGCAGTATGTAGATAGAAAGTCGAGTATGTTAACTACGATCATTCAGGTAGCTGGGACTTTGGGGATTCCAACAGCTACAGCTACAGCAGTTGTCAATATCATTTTAAACACTGGTACGCTCGCATATTGAGCAAAAAATATTAGATCCATTTTGATTTAGGATTGTAACATATCGTATCGTTTTTTACCATAGAAATAATTTTATGAATTAATACTTATATTTGATCTGTCGTTTGAAGAGCGAAAGCAAGGTGAAGCAGATGAAAAATAAAAAGATCATACCATTAGCGCTATGTTTTAGCTTATTTATCGTGTATAGTGCTATTTTGTATCTAAGACAAGATGATCAATTGTTAAAGATCTTAGCAGTTTTGGTGATCATACCACTTATTTCAGTGATCCTTGCGAAGACATTTTATAGTAAGTGATGAAATATTTATCTATATTGTAAAAAGAGGGTATCCGTCAATTAAAAGGGATGCCCTCTAAATGTGTATATTTGACACAAGTTGCTTAGGAAATTATCGAACCGATGAAATACATAGTAGCGCTCAGCGTCATTAGATAATACGCGTACAAACAGTATAAATAGTATTTTGATTCTGAGGGGGCAAAAAAGAATTCTGATTCTTGATCCAATGCTAATAAGAGCAAAAATTCGGAAAAAAAGTGAAGATCACTCGTCAGGATATGAGTAAAAAGAAAGATCAGCAATAATGCGTGTTGGATATTACGTAGTTTTTGATATTTTAAAAACAATTATCTTTGATCTCCTTGATCCCTAAGATTTCAGATGCAAGGTCTCTCAAACTCTTTCCAAATTGTTCAATACCTTCACTGGAATTTTTGCCTTTTGCAATTGCGATAAGTGCTTTGGCAGCTTTCTGAACACCACCGGCAGCATTTACAAATTTTTTGATTTTAGCTAATTTTAAGACACCGACAGCTGTGGTTCCAATGGCCCATGAAATAGAAGTAATGCACCACCCAAGTCCTCTTTTAGTGCGCTCCCCTGTAAATTTTAAATTTACACCATTTTCAAGCATAAAACGATCGATTTCAGCTTGATCTGACCTATCAAGCATATCTTGTGGTAATTTTTCCACTGCAGTAAGAAGAGTTACTAGCGAAGTGGGGGATAGATCAGCAAGCAAAGAATCTACCGACTGATGTGTATTTTGAGTGTTTGTTTGGCTAGCAAATACAGGAACTGTATGCACGACTGTGAGATCAAGCAGTAGTGTGACAAAGAACAATACGACAAACTTTTGAACTTTCATAGCTTAACGCCTCCTAATAAATAAACGTTACTGCATTATCCAACTATTCAAGTGATCTTTCTTTGTGAGCCAAATTATAAAAGGGATTCTCCAAAGTGTAAAGTTATAATTGTATTAAATATAACTAATTGTTTTTTATAAGCCGAGCAAAATAAATGATTACAGCTAACTTTTAGTTATACTATAAAAGAGAAGAAAAAGTAGGAGGGTATTGTTATGGATAAAAAAGATGAGCGAACAATTGAGACTCCAAAACAAAAAGCTAACAAAGCTGTGCATACAGCAGCACTCGGAGCAGCCACGGTTGCTGTTACCCCGATCCCGTTTGCTGATGCTGTCGCTTTGATGCCGATCCAGACTGCAATGATCGTTCAGATCTACCGCGCCTATGGCAAAAAAGTATCCAAAGGTATGGTCCAAGGTGTGCTCAAATCGACTTTTGCAACGACACTGGGACGCAGTTTGGCGGGAAATTTATTTAAGCTCGTTCCTGGAGCTGGGAGCATAGTGGGTGGCACGATCAGTGCTGGAGTTGCTGTTTCCGTAACAGAAGCGATCGGGCAAGTGTTGATCAAGGAGTTTGAAGATGGCAATTCACTTGATCTTGAAAGTCTAAGTTCGGTCATCTTAACAGCGATCGCGATCGCTACCAAGAAAAAATAAAGGGATGTATAAAATGAAACGCTACAAGACGCTACTTTTTGATGTTGATGATACCTTACTTGATTTCCATGCCGCCCAAGATCAAGCACTCGACCAACTATTTACGTCAGTCGATATCGAGCCGACCGCTACGGTAAAACAGGCCTATGCAACATATAATCAAGGATTGTGGGAAAAGTTAGAACGAAATGAGATCACACGTGATGAGTTGATGGCGACACGGTTTCCGACTTTTTTTAAGGAGCATTTTGGCAAAAAATTAGCTAATAATAGCTTAAATGATCGTTATTTACAGTTTTTAGCTAATGGTCATCAGGCGCTCCCTGGGGCACGGGAATTATTGGAAGATCTAGCTGGGCGTGACTATGAGCTGTATATTGTGACTAACGGTGTTAAATTCATCCAAGAAAAGCGGCTAAAGGAGTCTAAGTTTGATCAATATTTCAAACAGATTTTCATCTCAGAGACGTTAGGTGCCCAAAAGCCGTCACAACTCTTTTTCAAACGTGCTTTTGACCAAATAGCTGGGTTTGATAAAGATAAAACTTTGATCATCGGCGACTCTTTGAGCTCAGATATGTTAGGCGGACAAAATGCTGGGATCGATACGCTATGGTTGAATCGTAAGCAACAAGTGGCTGAGCCTAAGATCAAGATCGATCTGGAAGCTAGTTCGCTTGAGCAGATAAGTGATATTTTAAGCTAAATAAATGAAGTTGTAATCTCTTTGTATGAATGCTATGCTTTGGAAAAAGAAGCAAGAGGGGAAAAATCATGAATTGCATAGTAGAACTATACCATTGTAATTATGAAAGCCGTGTGGAAAGTTTTTTAAAGCATAAAGAGTTACGGATCAGCCACCATAAAGATGACAGTGAGTGGGGCGGAACGGGGATGTATTTTTGGGATAACGAAGGTAATGCAGAATATTGGAAAAAACAAAAAGATGGTAAGGCAGATATTTTTCGTTGTTACGTTAAGTTTGATGCTAGAAATGATTTACTCGATCTGACTGATTTAAATGTTGAAAAGAGATTAGATCAATTTATACGGCTTGCTAGTAAAGAACCAAAACTACAATATTTAAAGAAAGCTTCTATTGGGGATAAAATTGATTTCTTTTGTGAAAAATGTAATGTTAAATTAGTGAAGTTTTTTGGTAAGTATCCTAAAACCCCTCAAACTGAATTGCTTGATTCAGAAAATAGGGTGCAGAAATTAACTAATCAGGTAAAGGTTATATATTGCGTAAAAGAGGGAAATGGTGGAATTTTTACTGGAAACATAGAAAAGAGTTGAATGACATGTCATTGCTTAACAGAATGGATAAGCTGATCGAAGGATTAGAGTCAGGAGATACTAAGTTCCTAGAATCCTTAGATGCTGAATTTTATGAATATGCTCAGTAGCAAAAAGAAAAACGGAATAAACAGATAAAAACTAGTATTTTATTAGATACGGTCGTTTCTGCAACATCTAATTCACTTAAAAAGGAAAAAGGTGTTCAACAGGGGATCAAAAAATATACTACAATTAAAGTAGATCTTGATAATTTAACCTAATGAAGTAGATGTGGCTTAAGGGAGAAAATAACTGTTAATTAAATGCATTAAAATATAATCAAATGTGATGTAATATCTACAAGAAAGATAAAATGTGAGGTAGATATTATGGCGATATTAAAAACAAAAGAAATAGCTGAAAGATCGGGCGTTACTGTTTTAATCCTACAACGCTGGGATAACAATGGGGCTTTAAAAACTTATTGTGCTCCCATGCTAAAGGTGTTATTCTTGATGAAATAATTACTAAAAGAAGTAATGGATAATCAAGTCGACACAATCTTTATTACCTATAAAGATAGATTTATCCGCTTTGGTTATGATTGGTTTGAAAGATTATGTAAGATGCACAATACGGAAATTGTAGTGTTAAATAACATTGAAACTCGTCCTACTCAAGAAATGATCGCCGGGCTTTCCAGCAGTGTACTTGCCATACTTGCGGTTTCCATATGGGAAGAACCATTCCCTATATGGCTGATGTG
>NZ_CAQLEL010000103.1:0-55292 GCF_948826705.1 uncultured Ligilactobacillus sp. | reverse complement strand
GGTAAAAACGTATAACAGATCAATATTTAGCGACTCATACATAAAAGATACCTCCCCATTATTTTTAGATATAACGAATAATCATAAGGGTATTATATATCGTTAATTCCACAGAGTAAAAGATAATGATACGCTGGGGGAGTAGAAAAATAAGGAGGAAAATCATGGGTAAAAATTATCTTTTAGGTGTATCACTTTGCCTGATCGCAGTTTTATCATGGGGTGCTATGTTTCCAATCATGGGACCAGCTTTAAAGATCATGGATCCCTTCAACTTTACTTTATTTAGATATGGGATCGTTGCTGTTATTTTTGCGATCATTTTATTTTTGAAAGAAGGACCACGGGCATTCTTACCAGAAAAACACTTTTTGAAATTATGGTTCCTAGGGACATCAGCCTTTGCTGGTTTTAGTTTTTTAGTCTTTTTAGGACAAAAATTAGCAGGTTCTTCAGGAGCATTGATCGCCTCGGTCATGATGGCAGTTCAGCCACTATTAGGTGTGATCGTTGGCTGGATCTATCGTGGGACTAAACCGGGAAAATTTGTTTTTATGTCAATGTTAGTTGCTGCGATAGGTGTTTTTTTAGTAGTAACTAAAGGTGATCCAGCTAATTTATTAGGTGGTCAAAATACGTTATTAGCAACGATTTTGATCCTACTAGGTGCACTATGTTGGGTGATCTATACGACTGGCGGGGCTGATTTCAAGGAATGGTCGATCTTACGCTATTCAACGCTAACAACAATTTATGGCGTGATCTCAGTCAGCATTATTTTGACATTAGCGATAAGTTTAGGTTGGCTAGAAGCACCAACTGTAACACAGGTTCAAGGTGTAAGTGGCGCACTTGTATATATGATCACTTTAGCTGGTGTGATCGCAGTCTTTGCGTGGAATTTAGGGAATCGATTGATCGGTGCTTTAAATGGGATCTTATTCATGAACCTAGTGCCTGTAACCGCCTTTGTGATAACTATCTTGCGTGGATACCAAATCACAAGTTATGAAGTAGTAGGTTGCTTATTGACGATCAGTGCCTTAGTTGCAAATAATTTGTACAATCGTTACAGACTGAAATGATATTTACTAAAACACCCATGAACCGCTCTATAATTGAGGTCCCTGGGTGTTTTTATGTATGTAATGTGATCAGTTATTTTTTATCTTTAGGAAATAGTTTAGTAATAATTAATTACAAAAAACAAAACATAAATTACAATACATATAATTTTTTATTTGAGCATTTCAATTCGAAGTGATAGGATCACTTTGGAGGTGAATGGAATAGGCTTACTAAGGCTACAGTAAGAAATATTAGCATTAATGATGAATCATTATACCTTTTTGAAGTCTCCCTATGTGGACAAAATGGCATTGGAGTTGGATCGATATGAAAAAATCTAGTATATCTTTATTAATAGTGTTTGCTATGGTTACTGTCACTAATGGATGCTCTAAAAACAATACTGTTCAGGTAACAAATGGTTCAAAAAGTGGAAAAATTTTTAAAAGTAGATCAGAAGATGAGGAGGGAAAGCGTGAAATAAAAGATTTTTATGCTAGACAAGGGCTAGAAGTTGATGTAAGTGGCTTTAATGACGGTTATCAAGTAACTCTTAGTAATAGTTCTTTATTAGAAAATTTACGAAATAACGATAGTAACGGATATATCCGCAATGTACTTATACCGATTTCAAAAAATATTAGCCAAGTTAGTGGTAAAAAAATTTATTTCCGAGCTGGGGACCCCAATAATGTATTATTGGCGATATGTAAAGAAGGTGATGTTGAGTATAGTTTATATGGAAAATAGTGATGTTATTGTTCTATATTCTGATATAAGTGCACTGTCGTATAGGACGATAGAGAAGTACTTGGATAGTATTATGGAATTTACTCTTCATGAAGTAATGTAATTTTAGAGTAATTGATTTTTTTCTTACATATAGAATCAAGTTGTTTATGGAAAGCGGTTTTGTTACTAATATCTCTGTATCGGATAACACTAGGTAGGATAAAATAGCGTTTAGGAGCATATGGTATTTTTCCTTTTGTTACTAGTAAATAACAATCTTTGAAGCTAATAGCTATCAGATCACTATCGAAAGACGGAGAAAATAGGCCTGCCGTGATATAAGCTGTAGGATACTGTTTGCGTATCTTCTTTAATTTAAAATGATCAGTACTTTTTGTCAAAGTGATAAACACTTTCGGAGAGAAAATCCTTAATTCTTTCCAAAAAAGTAGAGGATAATAAAATATTAGAAGAAAAACTATGATTGCGATAAAAAAAGCTCCTGAATAAGAGATAGAAACAGTGAACGGGATACGAAATAGTAATAAGATTAAAACACGCAGAATTGTAGGTGCTAAGAGATATACAGCTAACAAAACTAAGAGAACCATGCCAAATTTTGCAAATATACGAAATCTGTTAGGTGATATTTGTGCTTTCCAAAGATATTTATAAATGCGATACCAATCGTGTTTGGTAAGTTGAGTGACAAACATATCGTTTTCTCCTTTATGATTTAATTAACTAACTATTCTTCATGAAGTAATTTGACGTCAGAATAATTTACTATCCGTTCGCAGACAGGCTCAAGTTGCTTAGAAAAAGTTATTGTATGTTTTATGTCTTTATATCTGATGATGCCAAATGATATAAAATGGCGCTTAGGATCATAGGGCAGTTTGCCTTTTGCCACTAGTAAATAGCAGTCTTCAAAGTTGATAACGATCCACTTACTATTAAAAGGTGGCTCAAACATACCCTGATTGGGAGTGATATAAGCTGTCGGATATCGTTTGCGTATTTTCTTTAGTTTAGCAAGTGAAGTTCCTTGCTTCAAAGTGATAAACACTTTTGGAGAAAATCTTCGTGATTCTGCCCAAAAGAGCAAGGGGTAGTAGAATATCAAAAGTGAGCTCACAGTTATTATCAAAAAAATCTCGTAATAAGAAAGATAATAAGTTAGTGGAGCACGAAGTAGCAATAAAAATAAAACACGAAGGACTATAGGGAAAAGGACCCATACTGCTAATAAAATTCGCAAAATGGCAACAGTTTTTACACATATGCGTATTTTTTGAGGCAATAATTGTGCTTGCCAAAGATATTTGTAGATCCGATACCAGTCACGCTTGGTAAGTCGAGTGATAAACAAAGAAACTTCCCCCTTTAACTTTTACTATAGTGTAGAACTGATTGTGATATAAAACAAGGCAAGGTTTTAAATTTTTGGGGTCAGTGATATATAGGTGACAATAGATTCGACCAGCCTATTTTTTGTGTTATAATTTCAAGTTGTACACTTAAATTACAGAAAGGATGAAGCTGGTTGGATAATGAACTTTTAAATGACAGTTTGCCCCCGCAAAATATTGAAGCGGAACAGGCTGTTTTAGGGGCAGTCTTTTTGAGCCCTGATGCTTTAGCCGATGCAATGGAATTTGTGGAAGCTAAAGATTTTTACCGGCGTGCCCACCAATTGTTGTTCCAAGCAATGATCGATCTAAACGACGATGGAGAAGCGATCGATGTTTTAACGGTCAATAACCGCCTTGAGATGAACAACCAACTCGATGATGTCGGTGGGGTCGCCTACATTGCTGAATTGGCTTCATCCGTGCCGACAGCAGCCAATGTGGGGTATTATGCCAAATTGGTGGCAGAAAAAGCTGTTCTACGCCGGGTGATCGCAGCGGCAACCAATATCATCACTCAAGCAAAAGAACAAGATGAACCTGTTTCTGATCTCTTAGAATCGGCAGAACGTCAGATCATGGAAGTGGCGGAAAACCGCACCCAAAGTGGCTTTAAAGAGATCAGTAAAGTTTTGACTGATTCTTTAGATGAGATCGATAAATTGTCACAACAAGATGAAGATATCACAGGGCTTGCAACTGGCTACAAAGATTTCGACCACATGACAGCTGGGCTGCAGCCGGATAATTTGATCATCTTGGCTGCCCGCCCGGCTGTGGGTAAGACGGCCTTTGCCTTGAATATCGCGCAAAATATCGGGACTTCGACCGATAAGACGATCGCATTATTTTCTTTAGAAATGAGTGCAGAATCGCTGGTCAACCGGATGTTATGTGCGGAAGGGTCGATCAGTGCTAATCACTTGCGTACAGGGCAATTAGATGAGCAAGAATGGGCTAATCTGATCGTGGCAGTCGGAGCACTTTCAAAAACGAGTATTTATATTGACGACACACCAGGGATCAAGATGTCTGAGATCCGGGCAAAGAGTCGCCGTTTAGCAAAAGAAAAGGGTAACTTAGGCTTGATCGTGATCGATTATCTACAGCTGATCGAAGGTTCTAACAAAGAAAGTCGGCAACAAGAAGTGTCTGAGATCTCGCGTCAGTTAAAGAAATTATCAAAAGAGCTCTCAGTTCCGATCATCGCCTTATCTCAGCTCTCACGTGGGGTCGAACAGCGCCAAGATAAGCGGCCAGTGTTGTCCGATATCCGTGAATCTGGATCGATCGAGCAAGATGCCGATATCGTAGCATTCCTTTATCGAGATGACTACTATGAGCGAGCTGATGGGGATGATGATGACACCGATAATGCTGGTCAACCGGAAAATCAAGATGTCGGTGAAGTTGAATTGATCATCGAAAAGAACCGTGCCGGTGCGCGTGGGACTGTTAAGCTTTTATTTATCAAATCATATAATAAGTTTGCCAATATTGCCTATACGCCAGAACTACAGTAAATTTTGACAATTGGTGTAATAAAGGGTAATCTAAGGCAGTAAACAGAGTAAAAGGAGAACAAACATTATGTGTGGTTTTGTTGGGTATGTAAACCAAACTGATATTCCAGATAACACAATTGAAAAAATGGCGGATCGTATCCGTCACCGTGGTCCAGACGATGAAGCATATTTTGCAGATGAAGGGGCTGCAATGGGGTTCCGTCGCCTTTCGATCATCGACTTGGCTCATGGAAAACAACCAATGTATAACAGTGATGAAACTAAAGTCTTGACCTTCAATGGTGAAATTTACAACTATCGCGAAATTCGTGAAGAGTTGAAAGCTTTAGGTTACGAATTTAGAACAGATGTTGACTCAGAAGTTTTGATCCACGGCTATGATGCATGGGGCCCTAAATTATTAGATAAACTACGCGGGATGTATGCTTTTGTGATCTATGACCGCAAGACTAAGGAAGTCTTTGGTGCGCGTGACCACTTTGGTATCAAGCCAATGTATTACTATGATGATGGGCAAAGTTTCTTATGGGCATCTGAGATCAAAGCTTTCTTAGACCATCCAAAATTTGTAAAAGAGTTCAATGAAAAACTTTTACCGATTCATTTGAGTTTTGAATTCATCCCTTCTAAGGAAACGATGTTCAAAAATGTCTATAAGCTTTTGCCAGGTCATTACTTTATCCACAAAGATGGCAAGACTAAGATCCATCAATACTACAAATTCAACTACGATCACATCGATGAAAATCAAACGATCGAAGGCGATGCTAAGAAGATCCAAGGCTTAGTCGACAACTCAGTTAAAGCTCACATGGTCGCAGACGTTGAAGTTGGTAGTTTCTTATCCAGTGGTGTCGATTCAAGTTATGTTTTGAATGAAGCTGCTAAGTTAAAACCGATCAAGTCATTTTCACTTGGTTTCAACAATTCCAAATATAGTGAATTAGATTGGTCTTCTCGCTTTGCTAAAAAGATCGGTCAAGAAAATACGCGGATCACGATGGATGGTGATGATTACTTCGATATCTTGCCAACGATCATGTACTACATGGACGAACCGCTCTCTAACCCATCAGCAATGCAACTTTACTACCTTTCCAAAGGGACTAGAGAACAAGTCAAAGTTGCACTTTCTGGTGAAGGGGCTGACGAATTCTTCGGTGGGTACAACACTTACTTAGAAGCTCGTCCATTTGAAAAATATCAAAAATATGTTCCAGCTGGTTTGCGGAGCGCACTTTCTAAGATGGTGATCAACTTACCTCGTTTCCATGGACAACGTTTCTTGGTCCGAGGGGCACAACCATTAAGTGAACGCTACTACCGGGTAAACTATGTCTTTAACTATCATGATCGGGATAAGATCTTGAAGAACAAGGACTTAAATGTTGACTCTGGTGCTTACACCAAGCACATTTTTGATGACGTTAAAGATAAAGATGAAATGACACAAATGCAATACTTTGATATCAACACCTGGTTGCCATTTGATATCTTGCATAAGGCTGACCGGATGAGTATGTGTAACTCACTTGAAGTTCGGACACCATTAGTTGATAAAGAAGTGGCTGCTTTTGCTGCTACAATGCCGATCAAAACGCGTATCCGTGGTGATGAGACCAAGGTATCCTTGCGAACAGCAGCTGCAGCTGAACTACCAAAAGATGTGGCAAATAAGGAAAAACTTGGCTTCCCATCCCCAATTGCTAGTTGGATCAAAGAAGACAAGTTCAGAAAACGAATCGAAGAAGCCTTTACTTCAGATGTAGCTAAGAAATTCTTCGAACCAGAAGCCTTACTTGAGATCTTACAAGAACATATCAACGGTAAGTCTTCAATGCAAAAGATCTTTACTATCTACACCTTTATCTTATGGTATCAAGTGTACTTCCCAGAAGACACGACAGCAAATACTGTAAGCAAGGTCAAGATCACCAAATAACCTTTTTCCCCAGTTGAATGACTGGGGTTTTTATCAATTACTAAATTTATCTGACGAATGTGTGATATCTTAGCTCAAGCAGCATTGATGAGCTTAGCCTTAAATATCCGATCATGTCTCAAAAATGGCACACCTGTATCTTTTTTGAAGAAAAAGCAGATAAATAAAGTTTTAGCGACTATAATCAAGATGTTAGCAAGTACTATATTGCTAATTAGGGAATATCTTAGGGAGATAAATGAGCATTTGGCTGAGACATTTGTTGAGTAGCTTACAAGAAATGGTGACATTGCTGGTCCTAGGTCGGGCAGTACACCCATCCAGCAGATCGTCCGAACTCAGGCTGTGTTTGTTTTTAGTGCACTATGAGATAAGTGGTGGATCAGAGATCTTTACGATTTTTGATCCACTATTTGTGTGGTGGATCAAATAAGCAGGTAGCCTTCCTTGCGATAGGAGGCTACCTGCTTTTAGTTAGTTATCTGTAAAATAGTTTGTTCAAATTTTTCAGCTAAATTAGGCATATCAAGAAATTTAGCGGTCGCAATGCATTTAGTCAATGGACGGCGCCAAGTATTAGCTGGTTGATGAAGTAATAATTTCTTGAGATTGGTAAAAAATTTGAATAACAACTTTTCGTAGACCATATTTTCAGTCAGGTCATAATTTTCGAGTAACGTGAGATAATGTGAAGCATTGACGTAATTTTGGTGCTGAATAAAATAAAAAATAATATCACAGATCAAATTGAAACTTTTCTGAGTATACGGTGTAGTATTATTGCCAAATTTAGCTAGATTACGTTCGATCTTGGCCAAAAATGGTTCGAGTTCAGCGGGGGAAAGTGCTGGTAAGATCAATTGGAAGAACTTAAATTCATAGTCGGTCCAAGAAAAAGCTTGGATCAAATATGTGTATAAAGTATTGTCACTTAAGGTATATGGTTGTGACTTAAGTTGACGGATCACTAGATCTAAGGCACCTAAAATATGGGTGTAAAAATCATTGTGCTTTGGCTGGGCGAGTGATTGCGCTTGGCGATAGCAAAGGATCAGCCCCTCATGATCCTTTGCTCGCGCAGCTAGGACGACTTTGAGAAAGAACGTATCTTCTTTAGAAGTATTATAGCCACTAGCGATATATTCTAGCTCAGAAAATGAAACATGGAGCTGATCGAGTAAAGCAAGTAAGTGTTGGCTATAGATATCGGTCTTTCCAGAAATAAAACGATTGTAGCTTGAACGCGACATATTATCGCCGATCAGGTCAGAGACCTTGATGTTCTTGTTGGTTCTAAGCTCTGAAATAACTTTATGATATTCCATTGCTTTAAAGCGCTATATAGCGAATATGGAATTATGCAAGTTGCATAATTTAGAAAGAAATATAGCTTTCCTTTCATAATTTTGTGCAATAACTACGGGAAAAGTAACCCATCTTCCACATTTTACCTTTCTAAGATGGTTTGTAGCACAGTTATGGGGGAGTTTGCTTTCCCTAATAGTATTAGTTTTATCTTTTAATATATAGTACTTTCTCAGGAGAACGTTTACAAGAAAAGTACCTAATCTGACACAAAAGTACCTTTTTAGCACAAAAACCAGTCAAAAAACTAAAGATAGATTAGAATATAACTATAGATCAGCTAATATATATCTGTAAGAGAGAAACACAAAATCCATAAAAGAGACACTTTATTACAGAAACGCATCCACCCAATATAGCTCCTGTATAGTATATTGCTGATTTTTGATGGATCAGACTTTGATTCATTATTTAGATTTAAGACTTAGTATATGAGTTGCAATCTGATACGCTATATAGCTTAAGATCCCACCCAGGTCTTAAGCTATATTGTGTGTGTCTTACATAGATAAAATAAACCTCACTAAAATGTTTAGTGAGGTCATTAGTCGTGCTTATTACTTCTGATCAAAAAAAGCATCGTAAATGTATTTGACAGCTTTATCAGCATCAGCGCTCTTAGTCCCAAGCATGATCGAAACTTCAGATGAGCCCTGATTGATCATGTGGATGTTGATATTGTGATCTGAAATAGCAAGGATCACATCTTTCATGATCCCGATACGATTGATCATCCCTTCGCCAACGACCATGATCAAAGCATAATCATCGATCCAGCGTAATTCATCTGGTTGGATCACAGCGCGAATATCACGTGATACGGCTTCTTTTTTAGCTTCAGTCAACTGACTGTTATCAAAAATAATAGTCAGATCATCGATCCCAGAAGGCATGTGTTCATAGGATATCCCGTATTTATAGAGGATATTTAAAATTTTTAGTGTAAAGCCGGCCTCTTTGTTCAACAGGAATTTGTGCAAGTATAGTGCGGAAAAATGTTTAGCACTTGAGATCCCGGTGATCGGGGTGATCGGAGTAAATTCTTGATACGGAATGATCATCGTGCCGGGACGGTCAGGATGGTTAGTATTTTTAACGTTGATCTTGACCCTTCCTTCGATCGCAGGGACGATCGCTTCATCGTGGAAGACTGAAAAACCGGCATATGAGAGTTCTCGCATCTCACGGTAAGTCATTTTGGTGACTGCGTATGGATCATGGACTAATTTAGGGTTAGCTGCGTAGATCGCATCCACATCGGTAAAGTTTTCGTAGAGCTCAGCGTTTAACCCGCGGGCAACGATCGCACCGGTGATATCTGATCCGCCCCGTGAAAAAGTAGCGATCTCACCTTCTCTTGTTACCCCAAAAAACCCGGGAAATATCAATTTCTCATCCGTATAGTCTAGCCGAGCTAAGTTCTCATAAGTTACGGGCAAGACCGTGGCGTCGTTAGGCTCAGAGCTGACTAATAAACCAACTTTGCGAGGATCGATGAAACGAGCTTTGATCCCGATATGGTTCAAGATCAAGGTCAACAGGCGAGCATTGAAATATTCTCCGTGTGCTTTAAAAGCTGCTAAAAGGTATTCGGCACTGGGATAGGTCCTCTCCTGGAGCTGTTGTAATTCTTTTTTGAGCCAAGTGAGTTTCTCAGTTGGTAACTCAAAAGTTTGGGCGATCTCTTGGTAGCGCTCAAAGATCTTGGCTTGGATCTTTTTAGTATCTAGATAATTTAAAAATTGTTCAGCATAAGTGATCAATAGGTCGGTCACTTTGATGTCATCGCTAAAACGCTTGCCTGGGGCCGAAGTGATCACCGCCTGACGCTCTGGTTGAGCGGTCACGATGGCGATAACTTTCTTGAACTGTTCTCCATTAGCTAAAGAACTTCCACCAAATTTAACAACTTTCATAACAAAAAACCTCTATATCTTATCTAATTTTTTTCAATGAGTTTTAACACCAGTTTTTTCATATCTTTAGGATCACAAGTCAGATCGTGTAAGAGTGGTGCAGTAAAGAGTTCCGCGATCGTTTGTGGATAAGGCTGTGCGATCACTTGTTGTAACTGTTCTAGTGCGGCTGTTCCAGTGGCTTCTTGGCGCTTATCTAAAGCATCTAAGACAGCCTCAGGGAATTTATACGGGCTAGCAGTGGCAACGACGATCATCGGGGTGAGATCACCTGTTTTCAACTGGTATTGGCGTGCGACAAACGAGCCGACTGCGGTATGTGGATCGAGTGGATAAGTTTCTTTTTCAAAGACACGTTTGATCTCGGATGCAGTCTGGTCGATCGTGGCAAAATCAGCAAAGAATTCATTTTGTAATTTAGCGATCAGCTCAGCATCAAGCGCATAAACGCCCCTAGTACTGAGTTGATCCATCAATTGCGCAGTTTTAGTTGCATCTTGGTCTAATGTATAGAATAATAAGCGCTCTAAGTTGCTTGAAACTAAAATATCCATCGAAGGCGAAGTCGTCACGTGGAATGGACGTTTGCGGTCATAGATCCCACTAGCAAAAAAGTCAGTTAAGACATTGTTTTCATTTGAAGCACAGAGCAATTTTTTGATCGGTAACCCGAGTTTTTTAGCGTACCACCCAGCTAAAATATCGCCAAAATTCCCTGTTGGAACACTGAAGTTGACCGCTTGACCGGCAGTGATCTTACCGGCTTTGAGCATTTGACCATAAGCATAGAAGTAATAGACCATTTGAGGGAATAGGCGCCCGATATTGATCGAGTTAGCTGAGGAGAATTGATAGCCCTGCTGACGTAGCGCAAGTACCATATTAGGATCATCAAAGATCTCTTTGACCTTGGTCTGAGCATCATCGAAGTTTCCCGTGATCGCCACAACATGGGTATTGGCACCGGTCTGGGAACGCATTTGCTTTTCTTGGATCTCACTGACCCCGTCTTTAGGATAAAAAACAATGATCTGGGTATCTTTAACATCGGCAAATCCTGCCATAGCAGCTTTGCCAGTGTCACCTGAAGTCGCAGTCAAGATCACGGTCTTTAGGGCAGTTTGATTTTTTTGTGCTGCTAATTGCAGTAAATGAGGCAATAATTGCAACGCGAGATCTTTAAAAGCGATCGTTGGACCATGGAATAATTCCAAATAGGCAAGATCATCGGTGAATTTGACGGGCGTGATCTGTGGTGAAGTAAAATTATCCCCGTAAGCTTTGGCAATACATTCCTGTAATTCGGTAGCAGTATAATCACTAAAGAATGGTCGTAATATCTTAAAAGCCAACTCTTGATAAGTTAATTTTGGTAGATCCATTAATTCCAAGTTGAGTTTAGGTAAATGATCTGGGACAAAGAGACCGCCATCGGGACTCAAACCTTGTAAGACAGCTTGTGAGGCTGAAAATGAAGTCGCATGATAGTCACGCGTGCTACGGTATGAAATTGCCATAATCTCACGATCCTTTCGAGTAAATTTGAGTTCATACTACCAAAGTAAGGTTAAAATAACAAGTAAAAATTATTAGTTAAATTAAATTAGGTGTTTAAAATCTTTTGAGCGAAATTTGAATATGTTAATATTAAGGAAATATAACTTTTTTAGACACGGAGGAATGCGCGCATGAAGACGATCGATATTGGGATCTTAGGTTTAGGAACGGTAGGTAGCGGGGTCGTAAAGATCTTACAGGATAATGCACAAAAGATCACGGACATCACGGGTTGCAAGTTAAATGTCAAAACGGTGGTCGTACGTGATGTGACCGCTAAGCGCAATGTGGATCTGACGGGGATCGAATTGACCGATGATCTTACCAAGTTAGTGACCGATGATGATATCAAGATCGTCGTTGAAGTGATGGGGACAGTCGAGACCGCGCGTGGCTATATCAAGCAACTGCTCAATGCCAAAAAACATGTGGTAACAGCTAACAAAGATCTGATCGCGCAACATGGTCCCGAGCTATCCGAGCTTGCCAAACAAAATCACTGTGATCTCTTTTATGAAGCTAGCGTTGCTGGGGGGATCCCGATCTTGCGTACGATCGTCAATTCGTTTGCGGCCGATCAAGTAGAGTCGGTCTTAGGGATCGTCAATGGGACGACGAATTTTATTTTGACCCAGATGACACAAAATGGACTCTCGTATGCGCAAGCTTTAAAACTTGCGCAAAAAAAAGGCTTTGCGGAAGCTGACCCAACTAATGATGTCAAAGGTAAGGATGCTGCCTATAAGATGATCATTTTGACGCAGTTTGCTTTTGGCAAAGATATCACCGTTGATGATGTGAAACTCGAAGGGATCGATGGCGTGCAGCTTGCTGATATCAATGAGGCTGCCCAGCTAGGCTATACGATCAAATTGCTAGGGATCGCTAAGCTCATCGATGATAAATTAGATGTCTCAGTTGGACCGGTGCTCGTTCCTAGTTCACGTCCGTTGGCAGCGATCCAAAATGAAAATAATGCTGTCTTAGTGACTGGAAAAGCTGTCGGTGAGACGATGTTTTATGGTCCAGGTGCTGGTGAATTGCCGACCGCTAATAGTGTTTTGAGCGACATCATCGCAGTCACCAAAGATATCGTCTTAGAGACTACTGGTAGTCGCTTTAACGGCTATGTCAAAAACGTCGCTTTGGCCCCAGCAAGTGATGTGATCTACCCATACTATCTTTCCTTAGTGCTCCCAGATAAACCGGGTCAAATGTTGAAGTTGACTGAGATCATGGCAAAACAAAAGGCTAGCTTCAATGTGATCAAACAGACCGGCGAAAGCAAGGGCACAGCGCGGATCTTACTTGTGACTCATGCGATGAGTGAAGCTCAGCTGAATGCGATCAAAGCAGAACTAAAAGAAATGCCAGAGATGCAGTTACTAGCTGCGTATAAAGTATTGGAGGATTAGCGTATGCAAAAGATCATTGTACCTGCTAGCAGTGCTAATTTGGGCCCTGGCTTTGATTCCTTAGGGCTAGCCGTTGATCGTTATTTGACATTAGAGGTGTTGGAAAAAACACCTAACTGGCAGATCGAACATGACCTTGGCCCTGAAGTTTCGCATGATGAAACGAATTTGGTCATCAAATCAGCTTTGACCCTAGATCAAGATCTCATACCGCACAGGATAAAAATGACCTCTAAGATCCCCTTGGCACGTGGGCTCGGCAGTAGTTCAGCGGCGATCGTGGCAGGATTGAAATTAGCTCAAGTTTTATCTGCCAAACAGTTTTTAGCTCAAGAATTACTTGAGGTAGCTACTAAGATCGAAGGTCATCCCGACAATGTGGCACCAGCGTTATTTGGGGGGCTGACGATCTCACTGATGGTAAATGGGCGTCCGCAAACGATCAAGGCTTCATTTCCTGAGATCGGGCTGTTAGCATATATTCCTGATTTTGAATTAGAAACTAAGGTCAGTCGAAGCGTCTTACCAAAACAATTAGAATATGCGACCGCAGTACGTTCGGGAAGTGTGGGCAATGCCTTAGTGGCAGCCTTATTGACTGACGATCTAGAGCTAGTGGCTGAATTGATCGAACAAGATGGCTATCATGAGCCGTACCGTGAAAAATTAGTCCCACATTTAAAAGTTTTACGTGAATTAGGCCATAAAGTAGGTGCTAAGGGTACGTATTTGAGTGGGGCTGGTCCCACCGTAATGACACTGATCGAGCCTGAAAAGATGGAGCTATTCATCAAGGAAGCCAGAGAATACGGCTTGACTGGTGAGTTTGCCCAATTAGGAGTCGATCAAAAGGGTGCCCGTAGCGAAGAAATTTAAATAGTTTGTTAAAACAGATCTAAAACTAGGAAGAATAGTTTTAGGTCTGTTTTTTATTAAAAAATATATAACTAAATTAAAAAAAGTTTGACGAAGATGTAAAAAGGGGCTACTATCTGTATAACTTTGTGTTGTCTTAAGTTAGTTAAGGGGGAAAATGTATGGTATCACAGTTACGAAGCTTAAATGTCAATGTTCGTGTGCGCTTACTGACATCGTTTCTATCTCGTTTTTTTGGCAATATGGTCTATCCTTTCATGTCGATCTATTTAACGCTGTATTTTTCAGACCAAACAGCAGGGACGATGTTACTTATCATCACCAGTGCAGCGATCGTAATGGGATTTTTGAGTGGCTATTTAGCCGATATATTTGGTAAGAAAAAAATCATCATTTGGGCTCAGCTCTGCCAAACAAGCGCTTTAGCTGTTATGGCACTCTTCAATTCACCAATATTTATCATCCCTAGTGTGACATTTATGATGATGCTACTGCAAAATACTGCAACAGCTCTTTTAAATCCAGCAGCCGAAGCGATGATCATTGATGATAGTACGCCAAAAAATCGTTCATTCATCTATGCAGTCGATTATTGGGCGATGAATTTGTCGATCATGTTTGGCTCGATGATCGGCGGGATGTTTTTTAATGAATATCGCTTTGAATTATTTACGCTGCTATCCTTATCATCACTTGTGGTACTTTACATCATGGCACGTTATTTGACTGATGATGCACCCAGCTTAACAGGAAAAAATAACGTAAAGCAGTTGCTTTTAATGTATGGCAAAGTTTTACAAAACAGGCAGTTTGTGATCTATTGTGTGGCCCAACTGCTAGTCATGTCACTGGACGCACAGGTGATAAATTACGTTAGTGTGCGTTTAGCCAAGTCATTTCAGGTGATAGTTTTAGGCCACGAATTTACTGGGATCCAAATGGCAGGACTGATCCGTACGGAAAATACACTGATCGTAGTCTTGATGACCTTGATCGTACCTAGTTTGACTAAAAGGTTAGGTGAGAAGCACTTGTTGCTCTTAGGCTTAGTGATGTATATTCCGGCTTTCTTCTTTATTATTGGTTCTAATAATTTCTATACTTTAGTATCAGCTGTATTTGTAGCTTCGATCGGTGAAGTTTTCATCATTCCGTTGAGCAAGACGATGCTGGCAGAGTTATCAACGCAAGAATTACGTGGAACGTATATGGCACTAAACGGCTTTATTTATCGGGGGACCGCTTTGTTAGGGGCGTTAGGTGTTATGCTCGCTTCGACTTTTTCTCCTTATCACCTAGCCTGCTTTTGGGTCGGGCTTGCCAGTATAGGCTTTGGGTGTTATCTATATTTGTTGCCAAAGATAAAATTAAATTAGAAAGAGTGTGAACTAAAGCGGTAGTGCCGTACAGTTAATGGTAACTCAAACATAATACACTTTTTGCTTTGGGGTTGAGTTTTTTAGTGAATGCGTTTCCACTAAAAAAAGAGACAGTCACAGCCTCCTTTTAAGCGTAAAATTTTAAGTTTTCAAGGATATATTCTTTGAAATATGGCAAGGTAAATTCAAGCATTCCACGCGCAGGGCTTTTGATCACTTGTGCATCTAAAAGACGCTTGCGATACATTGAAAGATAGTTTTTAGGTTTGTCCAGTTTTTGTTGGAGATAGGCGGTCGTGACGACCTGGGTCGGAGCTTTTGCCATAGCGATCACAAAGCTATGATCGACTGGTGAGAGCTCTTGTAAGACCTTGTAGTAGACATTTCTGCCTAAAGTTGCAAGATACTCACCTTGGATCTGTTCTAGTGTTGCCAAAGTTATCTTTTTATCGGCAATTTCCCACAATAAATATCCCAATAGTTGAAAAGAATAAGCATATCCCTTAGTTTTTTTGACCATTGCGATCAAAACATCCTCACTAATAGTGATACCTTTTTTAGCGAAGGTATCTTGGTAGCTGTGTTTGATCGAAAGTAGATCTAAATTAGAAAGCTCCATCCGCGCACTGCGAAGTAGAAAGGTCAAAACATCATCATTTTGTAATTCGGAAAGCTTATTGGGCAAACCAGTCATGATCAAGGATATTCGGTAGTTTTCGCGGATCAATAGCTGATATAACGAGATGAAATTTTTGACTTCGGGTGTTGGATCGACTTCATCAATGGTGACTAACAGTGAAATGTTTTTAGCTTGCAGTTTATCTAAAATATTTTCGAGTAATATCTGGTAGTTTGTTTCAGTGAGCTCTTGTGGATGATACTCGAATTGGATCCCAAAAGCTGACAACTTGATGCCTTCGATCTTATCGAGTAACCTTTTGATCTCAGGTGAACTTTTTTGGCAGATAGAATCGATCAAAGTTTGTAAAATATTATAATTAGTTGTTAGATTTACCACTAACCAATTTTTTTTAGCACTCATTTTATTACCAACATCAGTCAAAAGTGAAGTTTTGCCAACTCCTCGGACTCCGTAGATCAGAGTTGTCTGATAGGGACTATTGGGGTTTTGAAGTTCGGTCGATAATTTAGTGACGGCATGGGCACGGTCTAAAAAAATATTAGGAACTTTACCGAAACTGGGATTGAATGGATTATTCATAAATTATTCTCCTTTATACTCGTTTATACTTCTGATTTGATTTTATACCCCTTTATACTTGTAAACAATAAACTTAGCTTTAATTTACCTTAAAGATAGGATAAAATAACACTTGGAAGACTGGCATGAATTTTAGATAGATATATCAAACTAAAGATAGTAGTGCTGTGGCTTCGCTCAGATGGGATTTTGTCCACATTGAGCATTGGCGTGTTACCAAAATCTGAGGCTAGCGGATAGCTACGAATAGCCAACGATGCAAAGAACGCATCATTGTCTCTTCTAGGCTATCCGAACGCCTCACTCGATTTTGTCCGCACTGAGCAATGTCGTGCTACCCAATGCAGAGCCTAGTGAATAAGAACACCCCAACTCCGAGGCAAAAGACGCCTCAAAGTTGAGCTATCCTTATTCATACGGCTCAAAGCGCATTTGTCCGCACTGAGTAATTGTCGTGCTCCAGACCGCAACTCCTAGGAAATAACAATACTTCGCTCATGAGGCAAGACCTGCCTCATAAGTGAGCTACCGTTATTTCTACGGAGTAGACCGCGGTCTTGCGCACTGAGTTCTATATATATTGTATTTTTTTTTGAAAACGTGAGATAATCAATAAGATATAAAAATGAGTATGAGGAGATGCAGTCAGGCGTGCTAGCTGTACCAGAGATAAAAAAATTATTACAAGAACACCAATTGTTGCAATCACTTGTGATCGCACCTAAAGCAGAAATGTTTACCGAAATTACATACGATTCCCGTAAAGCTGGAGCCCAAACGCTATTTATCTGCAAGGGTAATTTTAGACCTGAGTATTTAGCTAGTGCCAAAAAAGCTGGGGCAACAGGTTATGTGGCGGATCAATATTACCCAGAAGGCGATGGGATGACCGCGATCATCGTTTCTGATGTTCAAAAAGCAATGGCCTTGTTGGGGGCCGCTTTTTACAATTATCCCCAAAATGAATTGTTCATCATCGCTTATACGGGGACAAAGGGTAAAACGACCTCGTCTTACTTTGCTCGCGGGATCTTAGAACAAGCGACCGGCGATCGGACCGCCTTATTTTCCACGATCGACCGGATCTTAGGACCAGAACCAGACCAACGTTTTAAATCCGACTTGACCACCCCAGAGTCTTTGGATCTATTCCACGATATGCGTCAAGCGATCAATAACGGGATGAATCATTTAGTCATGGAAGTCTCTTCTCAAGCTTATAAGAAGAGCCGTGTCTATGGCTTGAAATATGATATCGGCCTGTTTTTAAATATTTCACCTGATCATATCGGTAAAAATGAACATCCGACTTTTGAAGACTATCTGTTCTGCAAAGAACAACTACTTTTGAACTCTAGGACTTGTGTGATAAATGCTGAAACAGCACATTTGTTGGATGTTTATCAAACGGCTAAGGCGAGCGTAGGGACTGAAAATATCTATCTTTATGCCCGAAAAGATGCTCAACTGAGTTTTGATGTGCCTGTTGATTTTGAGATCGCTAATGACTTTGAAGATCTTAAACAAAGTGAATTTAAATTGAGTGCTAAAACTAAAAAAGCGCAGTCCTTGGCGATCGACGGTACTTATGCGATCGCTTTAGCGGGTGATTACAATGAAGGCAATGCGGCTAGTGCGATCATCGCTTCAGCTTTAGCCGGAGCACGTAAAGCGGTCGCTAAAGAAGCTTTACCGCTTGTCAAAGTTCCTGGTCGAATGGAAATGCTCACATCTAAAGCCCACGGGACAGTTTACATTGATTACGCCCATAATTATGCAAGCTTGAGTGCGTTGCTCAAATTCTTGCGACAACAGACCCATGCCGGTAAGATCAGAGTCGTAGTCGGAAGTACTGGTGATAAAGGTATCTCACGGCGCGAGGGCTTTGGGAAAGCATTGAGCGAAGAAGCTGATGTTGCTTATTTGACGACTGATGATCCTGGATTTGAAGATCCAATGCAGATCGCCCAAGAGATCGATGCTCATATAGATCATGAGCGTGTTGAAGTCGTTTTTGAACTTGATCGTAAAAAAGCGACCCGTTTGGCGATCGAAGCTAGCACAGCTACGGATGTTGTCGTTTTAGCAGGCCGTGGTGAAGATAAATATCTAAAAGTAAAAGGTGAAGAGATTTTATATCCGACCGACGTTGAATTGGCACAAGAGATTTTGGAGGAATTAGAGTAATGGCAATTGAGACAGCAGATTTTACCCCGATCCTTTTGGGGAGCGATTTTAATGTGTATGGCATGGCGCGTTCATTTTATGAAATGTTCCATAAACCGGTCAAAGCATTTGCGCAACGAGAATTAGCTCCAACGCGCTTTACAAAGATCGTGGATCTCGAATTGATCGATGGCTTTGCTGAAGATCCAGTCTGGATCGAAGAGATGTTAAAGATCAAAGAACGTTATCGTGACCATGCAGAACCAGTCATCTTGATCGGCTGTGGCGACGGGTATGCAGAGCTCATCGTTCGTCATAAAAAAGAATTAGAGGATGTCTTTGTCTGTCCATATATCGATGTTGATATGTTACATCAGTTGAACAACAAGGAAAACTTTTATAAGGTCTGTGAAAAATATGATCTCCCTTATCCTAAGACTCAAATTATAACCAAGGAAATGCACGATAGCGGTGAAAAGATCGAGCAACCATTTGACTATCCAGTAGCTTTAAAACCAGCTAATAGTATTGCGTGGTTAGACGTTAAATTCGAAGGACGTAAAAAGGCCTTTCGGATCCGATCACGTGAAGAATTTGACCGGATCGTCGATTTAGCCTACACTAATGGCTATACGGGTGATTTTATCTTACAAGATTTCATCCCAGGTGATGATAGTAACATGCGGGTCTTGAATGCCTATGTTGATCAAGATCACAAGGTCAAGATGATGTGTTTAGGTCATCCATTATTGGAAGATCCAGCTCCTTCTGCGATCGGTAACTATGTAGCGATCATGCCAGAATACAACCAAGAGATCTATGATACGATCCAAAAATTCTTAGAAGAGATCAAGTTTACCGGTTATGCTAATTTTGATATGAAATACGATGTGCGTGACGGCAAATACAAACTCTTTGAGATCAACTTGCGCCAAGGTCGCAGTAGTTTCTTTGTGACCTTGAATGGTTATAACTTAGCGCAGTGGGTCGTACGCGATTACGTGACGGGCGATCTTAAAGATGCAAAAACACTTTACTGCAATGAACATAACGACCATGCTGCTTTATGGTTGGGCGTTCCAGTGAAGACTTTCAAAAAATATGCACGTGAAAATGAAGCAAAGAAACGTGCTTTAGAGTTGATCAAAGAAAATCGTTATGGAACAACATATGAATATTCTGAAGATATGAATCCTAAGCGGTGGTTATTGATCAAGTGGATGAACCACAATTATGTAAAGAATTTTGCCCGTTATTTTGCAGAAAATAAAGGATAAGATACGATGAAAAACTTTTTTACAATTATCGGCGGTATGGGAACGATGGCGACCGAAAGCTATATCCACCAGTTGAATTTACGCACTAAAGCACATAAAGACCAAGATTATTACAACTACACCTTGGTCAATCATGCGACAGTGCCAGATCGAACGGCATATATTTTGGATAATACTAAGCCCGACCCTTTACCAGAATTGATCGAAGATTTTAAGCAATATGCGACGCTTGGACCAGACTTTTTTACTTTGCCATGTAATACGGCGCACTATTTTTATGATGAGCTTGCTAAAGCTGTCGATGTGCCGATCTTGCATATGCCTAAAGAAACAGTCGCTGAGATCAAAAAGCGCTATCCAAAAGCTAAAAAAGTCGGCTTAGTCGCAACTCAAGGCACGATCCGTGATCAGATCTACGATAAAGAGATCTTAGCTGCTGGTTATGACTTAGCCAAGCCAAGTCCAGCCGTCCAAAAGATGACCGACGAATTGATCTATGATGATATCAAAGAACAAGACGTGGTCGATGGTAAATTATTCCATGATCTAGTAGCACAAATGATCCAAGAAACAAGCTGTGATGTGGTGATCTTAGGCTGTACTGAGTTATCACTTGCCCAAGAACGCGAACCGATCACTGACTTACCACTTGTGGATAGCCAATCTACTTTGGTCGACCGTACGATCGAATGGGCCGATAAGACACAAAAGCAAAAATGATCAGCGTGAGCCGATGTGGTAAGCGCCATATAAATAACGAGGGCATCACTATGATGTGCATTTTGCATCATAGTGATGCCCTCGTTATTTACTAGGTGTCAATTTGAACACATGTTTCAGAAGCGTATTTGCTAAAACTTGATCCACTTGCTTTTTAGCATGAAATAACGTTAATTTGGCAAAACGTTACGTTAAAAAATAATGTCCCTGTGGTAGGGTCAGTTGGGCTAAAATCGACTTATCAGCTGATAGATCAAATAAATATTACAAGAGGTGTTAGTTATGCAATTAGTAGATCAAAATAAGAAGCGTGTGACAGGTATTTTTTTGGGTACAGTATTGGTGGTAGGTCTTTTCTACTTTGGCAGTTTGATGCTTGATTTTTCACACTTGGCTGTGCAGTTTGGCATCTCTACCACGGCAGCGGAAAAGATCATTAATATTGCAAGTGGTGCTGGTTCTATTTGGGCGATCATTGCGGTAGTTGGTGGTAGTGCCGGCTGGGGGGCAGCACTATTAGCAGCTGCTAAAGTTTTGATCAAACGTTATGGAAAAAAGGCAGCTGTTAGTTGGTAAAGCGTAAATGGTCAAAAGCACGCTTCGTTTATGTAAGTGTGCTTTTTTAGTGAGGTGTAGGTGATGTTAAGGTCAGTCGTAAAGATGTGGGACGCACGCTATAAAATCGCACATCAAGAATTATCATATCTGTATTTTTGTTTGTTGATCCTTTTAGGATGTGGGACGGCGTTTATCGTGACCTTGTTTGAAGAATTTTATGTAAAATGTTTAATTACTGTTACTGTCGTGTATTTATTCAGTGGTAACAATTTACAAGTGGGACTCAAGTTGAGTAAGCAGATGCCAGATATATTCAAACAAAACTATCGCATGTATTTTAAATATCGCTGGTTGATCCATTTAGCGTTGAATCCACTATTAGTAGCCTATGGTACCTTTATTCTCACGTATAGCGGATGGAGCTTACTTAGCTCAAAGCCAGCTTTTGTCTTGGAGATATATCTTATCGCTTTAGAATTATTTTTGCTGTTGTTTGCATTTGCCACTACTCTTTTGCGTTATTTGCTAAAACTTGGAGCCTACTTATTGCTCGTGGGGGCGATATATCTCGGAGAATTAGGACACTTAAATTTAACTAAGCTGATTTTTTTAGTAGTGCTATTTGTGGCACTATACCTGATATTTGATCAGGAAAAACTCGCGCAAAAGAGAGGTAGCCTTTTTGAGACTAGGTATTTGAACCTAAATTATTTAGCGGGGGCGTTACGCTATGAATTAGTGACTAAATTGTTCGAAACAGTAGTGTTAGTGCTTTATGGGTGGCTTGCCCTTAAATTTAAATTTAAATTTGAATTTTCGCTCATTCCTTTAGTTGTGACCTTTGTTTTGTTTGAAAATCTAGTTTATCTTCAAATGATATTTCTAAAAAGTAAGCATTTTAAAGCACGAGCCCTTTTTTTGCAAGGTAGTCAAAAATTGGGTACAAGGCTAGTGTATGGTAACTTATTCTATCGTGATCTCTATTATCTCCTGATTTTTTTGGTTACTGTAGGCTGTTCGCTCTATTATGATTTCTTTGATCTAACTCAAGTTTTATTGGCAACTGTGTATCTTAGCGTGGCATTATTATATTTTACTTACCTTGAAAAAATAGTCAGTGTTACGAAAGAAAAAAGGCCAAATTTTTATGAAGAGTATCTAGGGCTTGTTTTGCTGGTTTTATTGGTGGTCGTGAAATGAGATCAAAGTTGACTGAATTGATAAAATTTCAACTAGTTGCCTTGGGCAGTATAGTATTTCTGATAATAGGCATGTACTATCTCTTTTTTTATAACTTAGATGAACCCCTTATCTCAAAAGTGCCAATTTTAGGGGTCGAACATACGATCAGTTTGTTTTTGCATAACATGTGGGTCTATTTTGTGACAGTGGGTTTATTTTTTGTTGCCCCACTGCCGATCTTGTATAACTGGGGAATGTTGTGTTTTACGATCGCCTACAACATCAGTGCTTTTGGGATCGGGCAGACGCTACGTTTGTTATGGCCTCATGGGATCGTTGAAGTGCCAACTATCTTGTTATATCAGTATTTAGCGCTCAAAATGATGTTTTTGTTATATCGGACCCATAGTTTTTTTTGGTTTTGAGTTTTGTCAGGTACAACTATCGCTGGTATTTATTATGTGGCTTATTAGTGCTTTTAGGTGCAATTTTAGAAGGGATGGTCGGATGATGATCGCATTAAGAGATGTTTCAAAAGAGTTAGGTGAATTTAGTTGTTCTAAAGTCAATTATGTGTTTGCCAATAGTTTGTATCAACTAAATGGTGAAAATGGGAGTGGTAAATCAGTCTTATTAAAAATAATTGCAGGATTTGATCGAAAAATTACTGGTAAAGTTGAAAATGATCAGATCAAAAAGCCGATCTTATTTTTGACGGATACAGGGATCGGGCTACCCTATCTAAATGTGCGCGACAATATAAATTTAAGCGCCAAAATTTTAGGTGTGGATATCAGTGAAGAGATGTTTTTCCCGCTATTTCAAGCTGATAAATATTTAGAGACTGACTATACTAAGAGTTCACTGGGAAATCAAAATAAAGTTGGGGCAGCACTTTTATTTTCTGAGACCGAATATGGCTTGATCGTGATCGATGAAACACTAAATGGGATCGATCGCCAAAGTACTGAGCTTATCCTAGAGCGTCTAGACGAATTGCAGGCTAAACAGCGTTGCCCGATCATCGTTGTTTCACATGCAATAACACTTGAGCACGCAAAACAGGTCAATATTTACGAGATCATTGGAGGAAAAAAATTATGAGTAAAGCAGAAAAATTACCCTTCGGAACTAAATTAGTCATCTTTTCATTAGTTCCACTATCGCAGATCTTACTGTATTTTGCCACGGCTGAGCAACTACAAAATAAAGAGTTGATGACATTAAAGGATAGTCTACATTTGAGTGCGACTCAATTGACGGTTTTTCAGATCGTGATCGTTTTGAGTTATTCGCTGATCTCTTTTGGTTTGATGTATTTAGTTGGCAACTTTATTCTCAATTTTTCAAATAAGAAAAATAGTGAGGCGTTGTTTATCTCACTTGTCTTGGCGATCGGGATCGCTAATAGTTTAGCACTGATCGTGGTGAATTTATTTGGCATGTTGTTGCCTTGGCTGCCAGCACTTTGTCAAGTTGTCATTGTGACTTTTAGTTACTATAAACTTTCGGGTAAAGATAAAAGCGGTAGCCTATTTTTATTAGGCTTGATGTTGGTCTTTAATTTAGGTCCAGTATTATTTTTGTGATCAAGCTTAGCATGATATAATGACGGCAAATAGTGTTAGTCAGATCTAGGAAAGGAAATGAGAACTCATGTTATTATTTGGTACAGTTGTTCCATTGACAAATATCAATTCGTGGCTGATCCGTTTTTGGTATAGATAATGGTCGTAGATTTTACAATTGCATTTGGCACTTATTTGTGGGATTACTTTTTTACTTTGATGATGTTTTTGCTTTTTATCCAAAAAGTCGATCTAAAAAGTATCGGTCTAGTTGGTGTGAGTTCGGCGATCCTTGCAGGAATAACTAATTTTATTGGACTTGAGATCATGGGTTTTATCGTTCTTTTTGGATGCTTAGTCCTAGCTAGCAAGAAAACTGTTGTAGCTCAAACAGCAAAGATCTATCTGCTCATGGCTAGCATTTTGACGATTTTTTTGACCGACCTTGGTGGTGTTTTGGTCTTAACGATCAGGTCGTTATTTGACTTTTCGGATCTAAGTGTGCTCGCGGGAGCATTTTTGATGTCGTTAGTCTTAAATATTGGTGTTTGTTTGTTGATAGTCCGCTATCGTGATCTGCTTACCGACTTTTTTGCTGAACCGTTATTTTATAGGATAACTTATCGCGTGGTTTTGATCATCTTTTGGTGCATATGTCTTTTGCACATAGTGACTGATAGCTTGCAGATCACGCTACAGATCAGTTTTTGGCTCATTTTGATAACACTTGGAATAGGAAGTTTAGCCGGCTATAGTTACTATGTGACGATCATCAAGTTGAAAAATGAGATGTTGTTAGAGCAACGATCTAAGCAGGAAAAACTATTCAAGAATTATCTAAGTGAGATCAGTAGTGCTTATCAAGAGATGGCGAATTTCCGCCATGATTACCGCAATCTTTTGTTGACGCTAAAATTAAAGATCGAAGCGACCGGCGATAAAGAGTTAAATAAATATTTTCAAAATGTGGTCGCATATTCGGAAAATGAATTGGGCAATGTCTTTGAACATCGACTTTTAGCTCCAGTAACGCGGATAAAAAATACTGCACTTCGCAGTGTGATCGTTGCCAAATTGGTCAAAGCTTCTAAGCAACAGATCGCAGTAGAACTTGATATTTTAGCTGACGTTGAGCTTTTGCCTAAACTTGAGCTAGTCGTTTCGCGGATCATTTCGATCTTGTTGGATAATGCGATCGAAGCTAGTGCTACAGTAAAAGCCCCCAAGATCACAGTAGGGCTTGAGGCATATGGTGAAGGTAGCGTGGATATCATTGTCACTAATAGGGTGACTACCGATACAATGCAGATAAATAAGTGGTTTTCGCCAGGATATACGACTAAAACAAATGAATTCAAACACGGACGCGGTCTGGGGATCGTCAGGGAATTAGTCAGCAATAATGAAGCACTTTCGTTGCGGGTGAGTTGTGAAAATAAAAAGGTGAAATTTGTTCTGGGGGTGAGTTGACTTTGTTAAAAGTTATCTTGATCGATGATGATGTTGTTCAAAGTAAGATGCTGGCAGATACTTTAGAACGCTACCTAAAATTTGAACAGTTAGATGCTATGATCGCTTTGGTGACTACAAGTCCAGCACAGGTGTTGGAGTATGTAAAAAATGATCCAAGCGCCAGTTATCTTTTTCTCATTGATATCGAACTTAAACCCGGGAAATATTTAGGAATTGAATTAGCCAGAAAATTACGGCAACTTTTACCTTATGAAAATATTGTCTTTTTGACCGCACATGCTGAATTTAGTCTGACGGTCCTAGGACATCGGATCAAACCATTGGATTATATTGTTAAAAATAGCGACATGGAAGTGATGTTGTGTTCGTTGCGGAAGGATATTTTATTTGCTTTGAAGCAAAATGAGTATGTTACACCAGAAGGAAAAGAAGTTTTCACTTATAGGCTTGGGCAACGCTATTATAAGATCGACGTTGCCGATATTTTATTTTTTGAATCAATGCCCAATCAAGCCAATACCGTTGTTTTGCACGCCAAAAATCAAGTGATCGAGTTCAATGGTTCACTAAAAGCGATCGAAAATAATAAGTTAGCTAATTTTTTTCGGTGTCACAAGAGTTATCTAATAAATTTAGATAATATTCACACCTTTGATAGAAAACGAGCGCTCGTTTATTTTGATGCTAAAGCAACGATCGGGTGTAAAGTTTCCTTCCGCAAAGCGCGTGAGTTAGTAAAAATACTAAAAAAGTGATCATATCAAAAAGTCGTTAGACAAGGGGGTAGTCTTGTTTAACGACTTTTTGGCAATTATTAGTTAGAGAGTGAGATCGATGAAGCTATGTGACACGTGGACAGGGGCAGCCTAAAAAAGTTAAGCAGGATGTTAAGACTACTTACCACAATGTCAATAGATCGAGCTATAAGCTAAGGTGGGCGCAACCACAAAAAGCTAACAGCACCGATTCATCACCTCTTTTATTATGGATAGTTGAGGTTCTCTCAACGTAATTAAGTATATACCCAAGTATTTTGTGAAAAACTATTGATTTTTTGGCAAAATATGCATATGTGAGCTAGGCGGTGTTTTGCGCAAAGAAAATTTTTTATAAACTTGTAAAAAATTTAAATTTACTCAAATATTACGAATATAGTAAAATTATTTTCTGTTGATATCGTTATTATTTGGGGGTTTTGCCTGGGGGTATTTTAAAATTTGATAACAACCATTACTAAGGTGTTGCTACTGGTAATGTTCGGCGTTATGATTACAATATATTTTAAACAAAGGGGAAATCAAAGTGTCCAAAAAATGGTATGAGGCGCTAGACCAAGAAGATGTCATCTTTTTGCATCAGTTAGCGCAAGCAGATTTTAAGTTGTCAAAGTTGTCAGATGAGACGGGGATGTCGTATTTTGTGCTCAAAAAGCGGATGCAAAAGCTAAAATTAGCTTTATCCCAAAAATCGCCTGGGGATAGCGATTTTAAGTCATATTTGGATTTTCTAGTCGAACAGCGGATCTTACCGCAGTTGATCGCAAAGGTTTTATATCAAAAGCACCTAGAAGGCTTAGACTAGCTAAATTGCTCATGCTACTAGGATATGGTATTTTTAGAAGTGTAGTAAATTAAAAATGTTAGAGGCTATGTGATGAAAAAAGGAATCTTACTGATCAACTTAGGAACACCCAAAAGTCCAACAGCTAAGCATCTACGACCGTACTTGCGGCGTTTTTTAGGTGATAAACGGGTGATCACGACCCCAGATGTGATCTGGAAGCCGATCTTGGAGTTGATGATCTTACCACGGCGACCTAAATTTTCGGCTCAGATGTATAAAAAGATCTGGTCAGCTGAATACGGCTCACCCTTGGCATATTACACTAAGCGACAGGCTGAATTATTGCAGGCTCTAGTACCAGATACGGTGGTAAAGTATGCATTTAGTTATAGCAAGCCAGATATTTCGCAGGTTTTAGCTGAATTTGAAGCCCAAAAAGTGACTGATCTATGTATTATTGCGCTATATCCGCAATATTCGACGACAACAGTGGGCTCAGTCAGTGACGATGTGATGCGGTTTTATCACAAGCGGACTTATGTACCGAACCTCAAGTTTGTGACCTCTTTTTATGAAAATGAGACGTATTTGAAGCTGATCGCTGATAAGATCAAGGAGTATTGGAATAAAAAAGCATATGATAAGTTGATCATCTCATATCATGGGATCCCAGAAAGTTATGTGAAAAAGGGCGATCCTTACCAAGCGCAGTGTGAAGAAACGACCGCTAAGCTTCAAGCGATGTTGCCGGATATCGAGATCTTGCATACATACCAGTCTAAATTCGGTCCGGCTAAATGGCTTGAGCCAGCGACTGATGAAACCATCAAGGATTTACCAAAGCAGGGGTGCAAAAAACTATTGGTGATCTCACCATCGTTTGTGGCTGATTGTTTAGAGACGTTATACGAACTAGAACTCGAAAATCGGGACTATTTTGAACAAGCGGGTGGAGAGTGCTATGATGTTGTTCCTTGTTTAAATGCTGATCCTGAATTTATCGAGCTTTTAAAGGATCTGAGTGAATAGGACTCGGGGTGAGTTCTATTTATTTTTTGAACTATTTTAGGCTATCCTAAAAATATATTTCGTTTATCTTTAAAGTGTGCTATGATCGAGATGGAAAAATAGAAAGGGTGGTTTTATGAAAGTTAAAGATTTTGTTGCAACTTTTTTGACAGATCAAAATATCCATGGGATGGCAGTCAATTTGATCGGTAATCTAGGTCTAACTTTGCGCCGAGCGCAGACGCGTTATCCAGAGTACAGCAATCTCTTTAGAGACAAGCGTCTTTGGACCGGAAAGCGCGAAGTGACGCGGTGTATGAGTTATCCTGTGGCTAAGTTAAGTGACGGTCTTTACGTTACGGCTACAAATGGAGTACCAAATGAAGAGCTGGTCAAACTATTTAAAGCTAAATTACTGCAATTAAAAACAGAATTAGAAGCATTACCAGAACAAAAGCCAGAGCGTCCACTGTTTACAGGGATCAATGCTTTGTTTAAGCAACCAACGATCTTTGTGAATGCCAAAAATGAATTGCAGTTGCTGTTAGAAGATAAATTCCAAGCACCAGAAAAAGTTCCTTTAGCTCGCTTTGATTTCTTTAGTTTGGGCATCTTCTCTTATAAAGATGTCGCTTATTATGAAATGGTCGCTGATGATGGAAAAGCGCTCGAAGACCATGATCTAACGGTGATGTTGGGAAACTTATTAGTGTTTATGACGATTTCGGGGATCACCCAAGCCGATTATGCAACAATGAGTGCTTTTAGCATGTCAAACGCCTAAAAAAGCAACAGATCTTTGCCAGACAACCTGTTTGTCGTTAAAGATCTGTTGCTTTTTTACTTTTTACAAATGGAGAAGATCTCCATTTAGCCTTTAAAACATATTGAGATGCGTGATCGAGTTAATGCCTTATGAATAATGATAGAGGCCTTGCATTATTCATAAGGTACTGACCGTATTGTTTCACATGAAACTTTAGTTGTTTTCCAGTTGCTCCGTCAAAACTTTGATCTTTTCGACGGTCTCATCCAAAAAGGAGATCGTATTTTCAAGCGGAGCAGCAGTTGAAATGTCTACACCAGCGACTTTGGCAGCCTCGACGGGTGTTTTTTGGTCACCGAGTTTTAAGAACTCGAGCCAAGCTTCAACTTGCGCCTTTGGATCGACCAATAATTTCAAATAAGCTTGAGTTGCGATCGTTAAGCCAGCTGAGTAAGTATACGAGTACAAGCCCATATAGTAGTGTGATTGACGCATCCAAGTTAGAGCAGCGCGCTCATCGATCACGACTGCATCGCCCCAGAAGCGCTTGAGAACTTTTTGCTTGAGTTCGCAGAGTTTAGCCCCATCAAATGAACCACCGGCATCGATGATTTGATAGACCTCACGTTGGAATGCTGCTTCAAGTAAATGAGTCACAAAATTATGATAGAACGTATTGGTCAACATCTTAGTGTAAGCAAAGCGTTGCATTCGCGGATCAGACGTACTTTGTTTTAAAGAATGTGTCAGCAATAATTCATTAAAGGTCGATGGCGCTTCGATCAAATACATCGAAGGGTCGCTACCTAAGATGGAATTATTTTGGGCGGTGAGCAGTGCTTGGCCAGCGTGACCGAGCTCATGGATAAGCGTATAAACGTCGGCTAACTCATCTGTCCAAGACATCAAAATGTAAGGATGCACACCATATGGATCGGTCTCAAAGCCACCAGTTTCCTTACCAGCGTTGACAGCAAAATCGACCCAACGTTCATCAAATGAGCGCATGACCATTTTAGAATAGTTGTCACCTAAAAGAAAGACAGCCTTTTTAATGTAATCTGGTGCCTCTTTTAAGCTGACTTTAGGTGCAAATTCAGGATCAAGATCGATTTGTAGATCAGCAAAGTTCATTTGTTTTAAACCATGTGTTTTCCCGATGAGTTTAGCATATTTTTGCATGACTGGTCCGAGTTTATCTAAGATCAGATCGATCTGACGGTCAAACATTTCATGAGTGACTTCTTGGTCAGCTAACAGATAGTCAAAGACCGAATCAAATCCGCGCAAGGTCGCCAAGGTTTTTTCTTTAGCGACTTGGGTGTAGTAAGTAGCTGCCACTGTATCTTGATATTTTTTTAGTGTTTTAGAGAATGATTCGAAGGCTTTTTGGCGTACTTTATAATTAGGATGGTATTGATAGGTATTTTCATACAAGACAAATGACATAGGATATGTCGTTTCATCGACCACAAAATCTTCAAAGTCCATATCAGCCGCACGTGTTGTCGTGTAGATCCCTTCAGGTGCGTTTAGCGTTGGACCTAATAGGGCAAGAGCAGCTTCGGTCTTAGGATCGAGGAGATGCTTTTGCTTTGCCTTCAAATGCCGAATGACCGAGGCAAAGCGTGGTTCTTTGGTAGCTACTTCGTCTAAAGTTGCAGCCGAATTTTGACTGACTTGAATATCAAAAAAAGCTAGTTTAGCGTTCTTAAAGGCTAAAGTTTGTTCAGCTTGCTTCAATAAATGATCGTAGTGTGGATCAGTCATATCGCTTGCTTGATGTAAGAATGCATAATGCTCGATCAAAGATGCTTTTTGTTCGATCTTTTCGAGCGCTGTTAAACCGGCTAAGATCTGATCAGTAGTCGTCAAGTGACCATCAAAATCAGCCACAAGATCAGTTACAAGTTGCTTTAAAGCTGTTAGATCTGCAACCCAAGCTTCATCGTTTGGATAAAGTGGGGTCAGATCCCACGTGAGTTCTGAAGCGACGTCTTTTCGATTTGGTAATGCCATTGGCAAAGCCCCCCTTAAAATAAATGGTTTTGCAAAATTATAGCATAAAACATGAAGCTTATAGTAGCATAATTGTCTTTTGTAGATGGCTAGTGTATAATTTAGCTTACAGAATACAAGTAAATCACTTGGCTGTAATTATCCAGAAAGGAAGGTATAGTCATGCGTACGCCTGAAAATGTCTTGAAGATCGGTGTATTGAATTTGATGCACGATAAATTAGACACCAAAAGACGGTTTGAACGGGTCTTGGAGAATTCAGCTCAGCCAGTTGAGTTGACCTTTTTTTATCCTAAAGATCATTACCAAGATCGCCCAGTTCCAGCTCAAGTAGCGCAGATCGCGCACCCACTTGAGTTAGCTGAAGTTGAAAAACTCGATGCTTTTATCGTGACTGGTGCTCCGATCGAAAAACTAGATTTTGCAGAGATCACATACATCAGTGAATTGCAGGAACTCTTTAATTGTTTAGCTCAAAATAAGATCGAGCAGTTGTACGTCTGTTGGGGCGCCATGGCTGCAGTCAATTATTTTTACGGTGTGGATAAGCATTTATTGCCACAAAAATTATTTGGGATCTATCGACAAGAAGTCTTACGTGATTCTAAATTATTAGCACAAGTCGCACCGGGCTTTTTAGCTCCACATGCGCGGTATGCTGATATTGATCTTACACGGGCAAAACAAGTACCTGAGTTAGAGATCACCGCCGTCTCGCAGGCTGGAGAGGCTTTCTTACTTGAAGCACCGACAAGACATCAGACATTTTTATTTTCACATTTGGAGTATGGCAGAGATGCTTTACAAAAAGAATACGCACGCGAATTAGCGGCTGATCCAAGTGCCAAAGATTCACTGGCTCGTCCCCAAAATTATTATGTTGATGGGCGACCACAGTTTTTATGGGAAACGTTACAAAAGCAATTTTTTGCTAACTGGTTACACCAAGTAGCTAGGACACGCAAAGCTAAAGAACTTATCAAAAATTAACGGGGGTCTTGATATGAGTAAAGTTTATGATTCGATTTTAGATACTATCGGTAACACACCGATCGTCAAGTTGAACAATGTTGTTCCTGCTGGGGCAGCTGATGTTTATGTCAAGCTTGAATTTTTCAATCCTGCTGGTTCAGTCAAAGACCGGGTAGCCTTGGCGATGATCCAAGCGGCTGAAGAAGCCGGAAAGCTGACTAAAGGTGGCACGATCATCGAACCAACTTCAGGCAATACCGGCATCGGGTTAGCTGCAGTCGCGGCGGCTAAAGGTTATCGGTTATTGATCACGATGCCAGAAACGATGAGTATCGAACGGCGCAAATTGATGCAAGGTTATGGGGCTGAATTGATCTTGACCCCAGGTGAAGAAGGCATGGGTGGTGCGATCAAACTCGCTAAACAGCTAGCTGAGAAGAACGGTTATTTCTTACCGATGCAATTCGATAATCCTGCCAATGCTTTGATCCACGAACAAACGACTGGTCAAGAGATCTTACAAGCTTTTGGAGCTAAATTACCTGATGCCTTTGTTGCAGGGGTCGGCACAGGTGGAACTTTGACTGGTGTTGGGCGTGCTTTGCGGGCTAAGAAAGCTGATATTCAACTATACGCCCTTGAACCAAGTGAATCCCCAGTTTTAAAAGAAGGCAAGAAGGGCAAGCACAAGATCCAAGGTATTTCAGCTGGCTTTGTGCCTTCGATCTTGGATACTAAACTTTACAATGATATTTTGGAAGTTCCAAGCCAAAAAGCACTTGAGATGGCACGAAAAGTTGGTGAAAAAGAGGGTTTCTTACCAGGTATCTCAGCTGGTGCCAATATTTATGGTGCGATCGAAGTGGCTAAAAAATTGGGTGCTGGCAAGCGTGTCTTGACTGTTGCCCCAGATAATGGCGAACGTTATCTTTCAACTGAATTGTTTGAAGGCTAATTATTGAAAAATTTAGTGTGAGTATTTTTATGCTGTTGCTCAAGTACTTGCATTAAGGAATTTAAAACGATAAAACATACCTGATCGAATTTTAAGGGATTTGATCAGGTATGTTTTATTTTAGTCCAGTCAATTTTTGCAGTTATGTATTACTTTAGTTTTTTGATGAGTGAGGAAAGAGGGTATTTTCGATTTGAGATCATAGATATTTCATAGTGCTTAGGTAAAGATAGTTTTTTTGATGTTAAATTAGTTTTGGAAATTTGCTCGTAATGCTTAGCAAGAAATTTAGGCAGAATAGTAGTTAAGTTAGTATGAGGACGGCTAATTAAATAATTTATAAAGTCAAAACAATTGACTTTATAAATTTCTGGGACAGGAAGATCTGCTTTTTGAAAGACGTATTTAATTTGTGGAATAAGAAAACTGTATTCGGGATGAAGGAGAAACTTCACTTTTCTCAATTCTTTAGCAGTTAGTGACTGATCATTAGGTGACATGATGTAGGTATTGTTTTGAGAATACACGACATAGTAAGGTTCTGAGTAGAGTGTATATTTTTCATGATCAGTAGTAAGTTTATTTTCAAAAAAATCATTTATGAAGATGATATCTAAGCTACCATAGTTAAATTTTTTTATTAATTCATCCATATCGTTAGTCAGGGTAAGTTGATGTCGATCAAAGAGCAATTCGCTAAAAAATCCAGGATAAAGTAAAGTTGCGATGTTACTTGCACCAATATTGAGATTGCTGAATTGTGTATTTAGATCGATACCCTTGACACTATAAAGAGAGTCAAAGTCATGTAAAACTTTGATAGCTTGTTGATAAAAATTTTGACCGTTTGATGTCAATACAACTCCACGAGAAGAACGTACAAACAAACTAACTTGAAAGTGTTCTTCCAGTTGATGGATCTTTTTACTGATAGCTGGTTGAGATAGAGATAGAATTTCACTACTCTTGCTGATACTTTTTGTTTTAGCAACAGTGATGAATACATATAGCAAGTCAACATTTAATGAATTGTACATATCCTATTGCCCCTTCCCGTTATAGCTAAATTATAAAGCTTGTGAATTAATGTTTGTTATAACGTTTTATTATATCGAAGTATTATATATTGTTAATTCCATATATTCAAACAAAATGATAATCTAGCTACAACAAGATATTTTAATTTGTTTGAAATGGGGACTTTTAAATGAATAATGTAATTGAAAAGTATCATTGCAAAGATATTTCATCTAAAAAAATCACTAAGGATAAATGGTTTATTGGGTCAGCATTACGATCTGTAAACTATACAGAGTTGAGTAATGGATACTATTATTACAAGCAACCAACTATCTGGACTAGAATGCTATCGGTAGATCCTGTTAATCCGTATTGGGAAGTACATAATGAGACGGAAAATTTTCTGTTAATAAATAAATCAAATGATGAGATAGTTTACTTTTTACAAAGTGTTTTAGACTCCTATGTAAAAACAAAATCAGGTGAATGTATCAAATTATATTCTTTTGGAAAAGGGAGATCAGGCTTTTTTGATAAAAATATCCAAGAAATCGAGTTAGAAGTGCCTTTTCATATCAATAAACAAAGAGTTGGAAATTACAGAAAACTATTTGCACTAATTGGAGATAGGTTTTATCCAGCGATCGATTGTACTGAATTTCAAATCAATGAACGGGTATATTTTGAAATCAATATTAATTTATCGTACTTGGAAATGCTTTGTGATCAATTGGATTGTATATTTTATGGCAAGAGATATTTAGAGATCGTTGATTCATTTGGTATAGGAAGTGAGCAATTGATATCTGACCAAAGGATCATTAGATTGATCTCTTTAGTGGAAACGGTGAAGTTTATTGAAAAGTATCGAATCACTGTTGCGTCAAATTACCTAGGTCATACTGTGAAAAAAATATATAAACTTCTAGCTGTACAAATATTTTTGCTAAAGCTAGACATTGATATGTTAAAAAAATGCTTGAAAGGTGCAACTGTCGAAGCGATCGATAAAGAATTGGTCAAGTTGCAGAAGATAGATACTGACTTGCTGAAAAAATATGATCCTTTTACTTTATCTGATAGGTACGGAATTACAAAAGAAATTCAAGATGCTCTGAATAATTCTAGGGAATATGTAAGACATTACAGTAAAAAAACAATAAAGTATTTTACCGATATCCCTTTTTGCGGTGATATTACTGGTGAAAAAGATTTTATTGAAACAATTTATAAAATTCAGAAGGGTAAGTAATGATAAAGTAGTGAATGATTTAATATGAGAAAAGATACTAGAGACGAAAGTTCTTTTTTACATGGAATATATTGGGGTGATCACAAAAGATTGCTAAACCCGGGAAATATAATATTCAAAATGTATGGATCAAGGATCATGTAATTTAGAATAGGGGGCAAGTATGAATTTTACTAAAGAAAATACCGTGTTTTTACCGAAACAGTTGGTGGATAAGCATATGTTGATCACAGGGCAGACTGGTAGTGGAAAAACGTGTACAGCTCGATCACTGATCTACCAACTTCAAAAAGAAAATGAAACTGTAATTATCTTAGATCCAACGGGTGAATATACCAAACTCCCTAACATGGTCGTATACACCTTGGGAGAAAATGCTTTTATTGATCCAGGTAGCCTTGAAGTAGATCAATTATTAAAGGTTTTAGATATCAAAACATCTAACTTGTTAACTAATAAAGTAGAACAAGCGATCGAATCATTGAAAATACAAGAAAATATTGTGGGGAGAAAAGAAATTTATTTGAAGCTCGGGTTACCAATTGATGATCATCAAAATAAAGTGGAAAAGCTAAAACCATGGATGAATCGATACCCGTTTAATTTATTAGCTAAACAATCAATTGAAGAGTTTGTGGTTCCTAAAAAAGATGATACAGCTGATTATACATTAGTAGGCCAAGTATATGATCGCGAAAGGATCAATCAGTGTTGGGATGACTTTATGATACTAGATCAACGAATTCGTGGACAGCGTTTTCTAGAAGTGTTTGGTACTAAAAATCAGACAGGAAGATCTAAATATGATATAGATTATATTCTGTCTTTATTTTTAGAAAAACGGAGCATGAGACGTTCGTTGGTGTTGGATCTATCAAGACTTAAAAAGTATGGTAACTCACAGAAATATTTAATGTCGTTGATCCTAAAAAAGATCTTGGCTAAGCGAATGTCTGCAAGATCCAAATTCAAAGTTAGCCTATTTATTGATGAAGCACATAGGTATTTACCTCAAAATGAATTTGATATGTCAGAGAATGGTTTTTTTCAGCTATTACGCGAAGGTAGAAAATATGGAGTAAGTTTAGTTTTGGCCACTCAATCACCCTTAGATATTTTACCAAAGTTATTATCGCAAGTTTCAAATTTTGTTATACATAGGACAAGTATTTTGGACGAGTTAGAATATTTGAATATTGAAGTTCCATTTGAAATATTGAACAAATTAGATGTGGGTCAAGCGGTGATATACTTGTATCCAAAATTTTATCAAAAAGTAAATATCAGCTTACCTGGGGAGTGTGGATAGAATGTCTGGAAAAAACCGATCGATATTTTTTAAACTATATCATTGCAGGAACAACATTTAATAATATTGTTATTTATCCGAAGTAGGAGTTTTTTTACCTTAAAATTGATATAATTTGATTAAAACACGAACTATTTAGGGGTTGATTTTTACGATCATACGTGTAATACTTATCAAAGTAAAAACAAATCAGAGGTGAAAGAAATTGGATAATGGTCAAACAACAGCCACTAAAGCAGGCTGGCTCGAAAGAACCTTCCATTTTAAAGAATTAAAAACTAATACTAAACGGGAGACCGTTGCTGGCTTGACTACATTCGTATCGATGGCATATATTTTGTTCGTCAATGCTAATATCTTAGGTGCTGCAGGGATGGATAAGGGTGCTGTCTTTACAGCGACTGCGCTCTCAGCGATCATTGGTTGTACCTTGATGGCATTTTTAGCTAACTATCCGATCGGGATCGCTCCTGGTCTAGGGGATAATGCGTTTTTCACTTATTCCGTTGTTTTGACGATGGGGATCTCGTGGCAGACTGCAATGGCTGGAGTCGTGGTGGCTTCCGTTATCTTTACGTTACTTTCATTATTCAAGATCCGTGAGATCGTTATCGATGCGATCCCACATGATCTTAAACTCGCAATGGCAGCCGGGATCGGCATCTTTATCGCTTTTGTTGGTTTAAAGGGTGGCGGGATCGTCGTTGCCAGCAAATCTTCGTTAGTTGAATTGGGATCGTTGACGGTTCCAACTACTTGGTTAACGATCTTTGGTTTCTTTGTGACTGCTTTATTGATGGCACGCCGCGTCCCAGGTTCGATCTTTATTGGGATCTTAGCAACGACACTTTTAGGTCTAGTAACGGGCTTGATCCCGATGCCAGACAAGATCGTTTCTTCGATCCCAAGTTTGGCACCAACTTTTGGGGTCGGTCTAGCAAACTTAGGTAATATCAATACCCCACAGATGCTAGCGGTGATCATCGTTTTATTACTGGTGACTTTCTTTGATACAGCAGGTACATTAGTCGGACTGGCACAACAAGCTGGCCTGATGAAAAATGATAAGATGCCTCGGATCGGTCGTGCTTTGATGGCTGACTCATTTTCAATGTTAGCTGGTTCTGTGATGGGGACCACCCCAACAGCAGCTTATGTCGAATCTTCTGCTGGGATCGCAGTCGGGGGCCGGACTGGTTTTACTTCATTAGTGATCGCGGGTATGTTTGGTCTGAGTCTATTCTTCTCGCCATTATTGAGTGTGGTGACGACTGAAGTTACAGCCCCTGCCTTGATCATCGTTGGTTCTTTGATGGCGCAATCGATGCGCTTTATCAACTGGGAAAAATTCGAGATCGCTTTACCAGCGTTCTTAACGATCATCGCAATGCCGTTGACATCTAACATCTCATACGGGATCGCATTTGGTTTCTTAGTTTATCCGATCACGATGATCGCAGCTGGTCGTCGAAAAGAATTAAATCCAGTGGTCATCGTCTTATTCTTCATCTTCATTGCAATGCTATATGTGCTAAATATCTTGCCACACAATTAAACCACAGTGCGAAGAAAAGTGGTCTATGCCGTACGGATAAAGACCCTATCATGATGTATCTTGCATCGTGATAGGGTCTTTTGTTGCATTTGGATTTGATATAGGTCATACTCTTTTCTTTTTACTTGCTGATGACGTAACGTTATCATTTATAGTGAAGTTAGAAAGGAGGCAAATAATGTATACAAGTGGACAATTAGCAAAACAGTGTCATGTTACTTTGCGGACGGTGCAATATTATGAACGGCAAGGATTATTGATCGCTAGTCGCACTGAGGCTGATCGACGCTTATATGCCAAAGATCAAGTCACACGTTTAGAACTGATCTTGGCCTATAAGGAATTAGGTTTTACGCTAAAAGATATCAAAGGTCTATTAGATACACCGGAAAATTATAAAATTTTACAGTTGTTAGTGGCCCAACATCAAGAACAAAATGCTAAGGAATTAGAAATGGCTAAAAGACGCGCCGTAAAGTTGGACTATTTAGCAGAACAACTAGAAAAATTTCAAGTTTTCCCGGGAAATTTTACGAAAGGAATTGAATTTGAAATGGAAAAGACAAAGAAATTACATCAATTACACTGGCTAATGATCGGAATTGGACTTGTGATCGACTTGATCTTGTGGGGCAGTATCATCTACGTCTTCTTAACACATGGATCATGGTGGTTAGTAGCGGGAGCCTTAGTGATCTCAGTAGGACTCACAACAGCTTTAGTACGCTATGTTTGGCAGCATACGGCGTATATATGCCCTAACTGCCAACATCAATTTCGTCCAGGGCTCAAAGCGTATTTTTGGTCTGCTCACACTCCGAGTACACGAAAGCTAACATGTCCAAATTGTAAACAGAAAAACTTTTGCATCGAAGTCTATGCCGATAAACAAGCTTAATTTTTAGCTTTGGTGTAAGATGAAGATGAGGTGAATGAGATGAAGTCACGCAAAGAGATCGCACGGCTGGCAAATGAATTGACACGGTCTTTAGAACAAAGTACAGATGATAAGGTCTTTTTAAAGATCGTCGCTTATGGAAAAGATGCATTGGCAGACCGGCAGATAGCCCCCCAGATCATTATGGAAAAAATGGTCATAGCGTCCTATGAGGCGGTGCTTCGGGGCAAAGGCAAGATCAAGATGAGTGCAGAAACGCTAGCGATCGTCAAACAAATGGAGAAATTATCCCGAACACGTAGCTTATTACCCTTTCGCCGCTATGATCCATGGGATTAGTTATTCGTTTTAAATCAGAATAATTTAAATTAAAAAGGCTAAAGTTCGCAATTAATAAATTTAGCCTTTTTTTAGCGAAGTAATATTCGTAATTGCTTGAAAAAAACAAGCTCGATTGTTACAATTATCAAGGTCGTTAATTTAGACTAGCAAGCAGAGTAATGCTTAGAAATATTATGAGGTGGACTGTATATGTCATCAGTAGTAGTTGTTGGTAGTCAATGGGGCGATGAAGGCAAAGGAAAGATCACTGATTTCTTGAGTAAAAATGCCGATGTTATCGCACGTTATCAAGGTGGAGACAATGCCGGTCATACGATCGCTTTTGATGGTAAGACCTATAAATTGCGCTTGATCCCATCTGGAATTTTTTATTCCGATAAGATCAGTGTCATTGGTAATGGCGTTGTTTTGAATCCTAAGTCGTTAGTTGCTGAGTTGGAATACTTGCATGAAAATGGGATCCCAACAGATAACCTTCGTGTTTCAAACCGTGCGCATGTGATCTTGCCATACCACATTGTCTTGGACAGCTTACAAGAAAGCGCCAAAAAAGACAACAAGATCGGTACGACTAATAAGGGTATCGGTCCTTGCTACATGGACAAAGCAGCTCGTATCGGTATTCGGGTCGCAGATCTATTAGAAGCAGATACATTTGCTGAAAAGCTACGTCGTAATTTGGAAGAAAAGAATCGTTTATTCCAAAAGATGTACGATTATGAAGGCGAACCGCTTGATTTTGAAACAATTTACAATGAATATTATGAATACGGTCAACGTATCAAAAAATATGTAGCTGATACATCGGTTATTTTAAATGATGCGTTGGATAACGGCGGGCATGTTTTATTTGAAGGTGCTCAAGGTGTTATGTTGGATGTGGACCATGGGACATACCCATTCGTTACATCTTCTAACCCGATCGCTGGTGGGGTCACAACTGGCTCTGGTGTTGGTCCAGAAAAGGTCAATAAAGTTGTGGGTGCCTGCAAAGCTTATACTTCACGTGTTGGTGATGGTCCATTCCCAACTGAGTTACACGATGAGATCGGTAGCTACATCCGTGAAGCAGGTCACGAATATGGTACAGTTACGAAGCGTCCACGTCGGATCGGTTGGTTCGACAGTGTCGTGATGCGTCATTCCAAGCGGGTCTCAGGTTTGACCAACTTGTGCTTGAACTGTGTGGATGTCTTGACTGGTTTAGATGAGATCAAGATCTGTACAGCTTACGAATTGAACGGTGAAAAGATCGACCGTTACCCAGCTAGCTTGAAAGAATTGGCACAATGCAAGCCAGTTTATGAAACAATGCCAGGCTGGAAAGAAGATATCACAGGGGCTAAGACTTTAGCTGATCTACCTGAAAATGCACGTAACTATGTCAAACGCATTGAAGAATTAGTTGGCGTGGAAGTTTCGACCTTCTCTGTTGGTCCAGATCGTGATCAAACAAACGTCTTAAAAGATATTTGGGAAGAAATTTAAATAAATTAGAAAGAGGCTGATAGTTATTTATGACTATCAGCCTCTTTTTAAGTAAAAAGATTAAAAAACATCTACTTTTATTTAAAATAAATTAGCTATATCATTTAGAGTTAATCGTGTGGTAAAATCTATATGGGTTTTTAACAAAAAGCACTAAATGGAGGGATCGGTCATCGATGAATTGATCTTTAGTGTCTCTTTTGTTGGAATAGGTATCTATTTGGTGTGGGTGCTGATTTTAATTTTATTTGGGCAAGATCAAGAGCTGAAACAAACTCAGCTAAAAGAGCCCATTTGGCAACTGATCATCTTGGTCCCGGCGCTAAACGAAGCGCCAGTCATCAGGCAGACGATCACCAATTTTGTGGAACAGACCGCAAATTTACCACAAGTTAAGATGGTGATCATTGATGATGCCTCAAGTGATCAGACGGCTCAAGTCGTTAATGAAACGTTGCAACAGTTGGCATGTGGGAGCAAAGTCCAGCTATTGCGACGATATTTGCCAGAAGCGCAACAAGGTAAAGGAGAGGCGCTCAATTGGGCGTATCAACAACTCGTTGAGCCACTAGCCCCGAGTTTGCGTAAGCAGGTGATCTGTGGTGTTTTAGACGCTGACGCTTATATGGACGAAGCTGCTTATCTGCGGGTCATGGAACATTTTGCACTTGTTCCAGAATTATCGCTGTTACAAACACGTGTAGCTATGTTTAAGGAGCAAAATTGGCTACAAAAACTACAAGATATCGAGTTTGTCATCATCAATAATTGGATCCAAAACATTCGGAATCGGTTAGGTAATGCGGCAGCTTCGGGGAACGGCCAATTTATCCGAGTCAGTGCAGTAAGTGGGTATCATCCATGGGGCAATGCCTTGCTAGAAGACTTTGAGTTTAGTACGCGCTTTTTACTGCAAGCTAAAGCGACCCATTACGCTTCTGAGATCGTGGTCTATCAAGAAGCGCTCGCTCAAGTTCGTCCTTTTATCCGCCAGCGTGCTCGTTGGACGCAGGGAGGATTAGATTGCTTAGTGGGATATTGGCCTAAGATCTTGTTAAGTAAAGCTTTAGGAACTAAGGCAAAAATGGAGATGACGTTTTACCTGTTGATACCATTTATCTCGCTAGTAACGGGGCTAGCGAATCTGCTAGTCTTGGCCTTTGTCAGCTGGTTTATTTTGCTATATTGGCCGATCGTAGTGAGCTTATTATTTATCAATAGTTGTTTTAATTTCTATATTCTAAGTGTTTATGAACACAAGACACAGCGCTTAGGAATTATCAAGAAGCTTTTCTTTATGGTCATCATGTTGGGGTATAATTACCTTTTTTATTTTGCGATCATTTTAGCTTTTTATAAGAAAGTTCGGCGCCAGACTAAGTGGGTCAAAACGACGCATGTTGGTATGGGCGAAAAAGCTTAATGTTTCATTATATTTAAGTAAAAAAATGGAAATAACATTTTTTTAAAAAAGTACAAAAATAATGGATTATGACTTGTTTTTATGCGCGATTTTAGATAATATAAGGATGAAAACGTTAACAAACGTTTTTTAGTACGTGCTAGGTTATATTATTTAGGTCAGACGAATTTTTTACACAGGGAGGAATATAGATGCTCAAAGACAACAGCAAAGAAACAGTAACAACTGCTTGGAACGGTTTTAAGGGCGGGGACTGGCAAGACGAGATCGATGTACGTGATTTCATCAACCGTAACTACACACCTTATGATGGTGATCAATCATTCCTTGAAGAAGCAACAGAAGCGACCACAAAATTAAACGACATGTTAGTTGACATCAAGTTGAAAGAACGTGCTGCTGGCGGTGTTTTAGATGCTGACACCAAAGTTGTTTCTACGATCACTTCACATAAACCAGGCTATTTAGATAAAGACTTAGAAAAGATCGTTGGTTTGCAAACAGATAAGCCAATGAAAAAAGCTTTGATGCCTTATGGTGGTATTCGGATGGCTAAAGTTGCTTTGGCTGCTTACGGGATGGAACTTGATCCGGAAACAGAACGGATCTTCACCGACTTGCATAAGACACACAACCAAGGCGTTTTTGATGCATACAATGACGAAATTAAGCGTGCACGCCACAACAAGATCGTGACAGGGTTACCTGACTCATACGGTCGTGGTCGGATCATCGCTGACTTCCCTCGTGTTGCTCTTTACGGGATCGATCGCTTGATCGCAGCTAAGAAAGATGACTTAGCTAACTATGGCGACGGTCAAATGACAGATGAAGTTATTCGCTTACGTGAAGAAGTTTCTGAACAAATTCGCGCTTTACAAGACATGAAGAAAATGGCTGCTTCTTACGGCTATGACATTTCTTATCCTGCTACAAATGCTCGTGAAGCTATCCAATGGTTGTACTTTGGCTATTTAGCTTCTATCAAGCAACAAAATGGGGCTGCAATGTCTATTGGCCGGATCGACTCATTTATCGATATCTATATCAAACGTGATATGGATAATGGTTTATTGACCGAAAAAGAAGCCCAAGAATTGATCGATCAATTTACAATGAAACTCCGGATGGTGACATTCATTCGGACCCCAGAATACAACTCCTTGTTCTCTGGTAACCCAATTTGGGCAACGTTATCGATCGCTGGGATGGGTATGGATGGCCGTCATCACGTTACAAAGACAGCTTTCCGTTTCTTGCACACCTTGCATAACATGGGTGCTGCACCAGAACCAAACATCACCTTATTATGGTCAGAACGCTTGCCAGAAGGCTTCAAGAACTATGCAGCTAGTGTATCGATCGCAAGTTCAACGATCCAATACGAAAACGATGAATTGATGATGGAAACATGGGGAACAGACTACTACGGCATTGCTTGCTGTGTGTCTGCTCAACCGATCGCTGATGGTGTTCAATTCTTCGGGGCTCGTGCTAACTTGGCTAAGACCGTTCTTTATGCGATCAACGGTGGGGTCGATGAATTGACCAAGATGCAATGTGGTCCAGCTTATGCACCGATCACTTCAGAATACATTGATTATGATGAATTCTTGAAGAAATTCGATGATATGTTGGAATGGGTCGCTGATGTTTACGTAAATGCTTTGAATGTGATCCATTACATGCATGATAAGTATTACTATGAATCAGCGCAACTTGCTTTGAAGGATACTCGCTTAGATCGTACATTTGCGACAGGTATCTCTGGTTTAGCAGTTGCTGCCGACTCCATTTCAGCTATCAAGTACGGTAAAGTTAAAGTTATCCGTGATGAAAACGGTGTGGCAGTTGACTTCAAGACTGAAAAAGACTTCCCACGTTATGGTAACAACGATGATCGCGCTGACGAGATCGCTGCATGGTTGGTAAGACAACTTTACACCAAGATGAACAAACATCACCTCTACCGTGATGCTAAGTTATCAACATCTGTTTTGACGATCACCTCTAATGTTGTTTACGGTAAGAATACTGGGACAACACCTAATGGCCGTCAAGCAGGCGAACCATTCTCACCAGGTGCTAATCCAGCTTACGGTGCTGAAACACACGGGGCATTGGCATCCTTACTTTCCGTAGCTAAATTACCATATCGCTACGCAACAGACGGGATCTCCAATACTTTTGCTGTAACACCATCAACACTTGGTCACGATGAAAAATTAGAAGAAAAGACCTTGGTAAACATGATCAGTGGTTACATGAAGAATGAAGGTCACCACTTAAATATCAACGTCTTCAACCGTGATACTTTACTTGATGCTCAAAAACATCCAGAAGAATATCCAACGTTGACTGTGCGTGTTTCTGGTTACTGTGTATACTTCGCTGATCTGACCAAGGAACAACAAGATGACGTTATTTCAAGAACATTCCATACTTCAATGTAGTTAAGAGCACAACAGTCAATTAGTAAAGGCGGCGTAATAATGAAAGCTAATCCATATATCAATCCAGTTCCAACTAAAGACGGTCAGGTTTTAGGCTACGTGCATTCCCTTGAAACTTTTGGCGCAGTCGATGGACCAGGGATCAGGTTTGTGGCTTTCATGCAGGGATGCAATATGCGTTGTAAGTTTTGCCACAATCCAGATACTTGGAAGAAAAATGTTGGGACGCAAATGACCGCCAGTGAACTTTTAGAAAAAGCTTTACCATACCGAGCATTTTGGGGCGAAGATGGTGGGATCACCCTCTCAGGGGGCGAGATCTTATTGCAACCAGAATTTGCTTTGGAAGTATTCAAGAAATGTAAAGAACAGGGTGTAAGCACCTGTTTGGACACATGTGGGGCGCCATTTACGCGTCGTGAACCATGGTTTAGCTTGTTCAATGAGTTACTGGAATATACCGACATTTTATTGGTGGACATCAAGCATATCAACTCCGATGAGCATAAACGCTTGACCGGTTACCCAAACGAGAACATCCTTGATTTGTGTGAGTATCTATCTGAGCTCGGTAAACCAGTTTGGATCAGACACGTTTTGGTCCCGGGGATCACCGATAATGATAAGTATTTAAAGGAGCTCGGCGAATATATCAAGACGTTGAAAAATGTCGAAAAAGTCGAAGTCTTGCCTTATCACACTATGGGAGTTCGCAAGTATAAGGAAATGGGGATCAAGTATCGCTTGGAAGGTGTTGAACCGCCAACGGCTGATCGGATCGAAAATGCTGAAAAACTCCTTTGCGTAGCTGACTATAAAGGCTATTTAACTTGGAAGCCAGGGATAAATACAAAAGAGCAAGGGCTTTAAGTCATTGCTAGTGAGCAGAGATCCGTTATGGTCTCTGCTTTTTTGCTAGCTAAATAAGTTAAATAAATGACCACTTATGCATACTTGGACTAACGTATGATAAAATAATGTATACTAAATAATGTATACTAAGGAAAAGAATTGTAAAAAGAGGTGTTTGAAATGTCACATTCAGGACTTAAATTATCTGCGCTGACCAAGGTAGGACTTGTCTTTTTAGTCGTTGCTCTCTCAGTGGCTGGTGTCTATCTTACTACGCAAAGTGTAGCAACGCCCCTCCCAGCTGAGGTGCCAGTTGAAGGAAAAGCCTTTCTCAATGCAGTTACGATCATTGGGGCAGCAATTGGATCTTTAGTCAGTTTTCTAGTAATATGGGGCATCGGGCGCTTAGTGATCTTAGCTAGCGACCAAGGCGATAAAGAGGCATTATTTTTAACACTGGTGATCGTTAGTTGTATTCTTAGTGTCATTTCTGCTAGTTATGTAGTGCTTACAGAATCAGTATTTGGGTCAACTTACGTGAACAATGTCTTACAGATCTTGCTCTTTGGTGTTATCTACTATCAGTTGAGTAAACAAGATAAGCGTGGGACGTTATATCTGACTGGGACTTATGCCGTTTTAGATGTGATCGCTATTGTGTTAGTAATGCTCATAAAATAAAAAACGATCCCGATTTTTGATCGTGATCAGTTAGATCTATGTAAAGCTATCAGTGTAGACTGGTAGCTTTTTTAGTTGGGGGCATAGAATGGCTAAAATGACGACGGATCAGTCACTGGCTAAGCGAGCACCACTACGATCTTATGGACGGCTTTTAAACTAAAAAATTAGCGATATGCGCAAGGAAATCATTGTCTGGTGTAATAATATATTGACCTGTTTTAGTGAGCGCACAGACGATTTTACGTGCCAGGATCAACGGTGGTTGATAGGGGATGATAGGTGACTTCCCAAATGCTACATACAATGTGGGAATAGTCGTTTTAGCAACACCATGTAGTACTATCCCCTAAAGCAAAAACAGTAATTATTTTTGACTATCCATGCAAACTTCCACCTCAATAACTATAAATAAAAACTTATGTATATCAAAAGCTAAATTGATGATAACATATAGAAGAATGTAAATGATCGTGAAAGCAAGTTGGATAAGGGTTTATAACGGACTATAAGAAAAAACGTATTATTGTTGTCGTTAAAGCTTTTAATGAATATTTGCGAGTGAAAATGAATAAAAAAGAAGTCCAAAATTTTTTTATGGAGAAGTTTGCTTGTTCTAGCACGGATAGTCATGATAGTTAAAAAAATTGAACAATATTAATGCTTTATTTTTTTGTGATGGCGCGCTAGAATATAAAAGTAACGAAAATAAATGAACACGTGTTTGCTAGTTGATGGTAAATGTTCACAGCAGATCAAAGGTGAGATGTGGGCCTGTTGTGAGTGTTCGATGTACGGTAAAAGAAGCGGGTCGCTTCGGATCTTGAAGAAAGGAAGACTATATCCCTTTGATGGTCAATGTTTACATGATATAGTGCGGGACTGGTATGATGATCTCATCTAAGACGTCAACTGAAGAGTTGATCAGGACAGTTATGAACGAAAGAGCTTGCAGTTATGAAGAAGCGATCAAGTTATTATTGAACTTGGCGCAAGGTGCGGTCGATAGTGGTTCTTTAACGAACAAAAAATGATATTCAAAAAAGCACGCTTTGAATCTCAAGGCGTGCTTTTTTGATATTTAGCTTTGCCACGGAAAGTCTAAGCTCAATGAGGCTTGGAGTTTCTTTTGCTCGGCTATTTTTTGACGCCGACAAGCTTTGCGTTTTTGAAAGTCAGCGCAGAGGCGTTTTTCTTCTGGTGTTTCAGCACTCAGTTCGGGTAAAGTGACCTTTTTATCTAGAACAACAAAGGTCAAAAAGGCAGTCATCCCTAAGAAACGTTCACCGGTATCGAGATGCTCGCCGATGACCTTGACGAAAACTTCGAGCGATCGTTTACCATGTCCAGTCACGTAGCTTTCGATGCATAGTGAATCATTTAGCACAAAAGGCTCGATAAAGTTGGCTTGGTCAAGGGCAGCTGTGACGCATTGTGAGCGGGCAAAACGACTAGCAGAGATCGAGGCGGTTCCGTCGAGTAGAGCCAATAGTGCACCACCGTAGACAGTTTCATGTTCGTTGAGATCGCTAGCTAGGACGCGATGACTGGTTACGGCAAGTGTTTGCCGACATGAGATCGTTTCAGACATGTAGACACCTTCTTTTTTAGCTTTATTGTAACATAGGTGTTTGAGAGCTAGTGCAAAAAGCATGTGATCTTCTCATTATCTGTACGAAGTTACACGCTTAAATTAGTTTCTAGCTTTAGCTAAGCGGAGTTTAAAGTATTTATCTAATTCAGTCACAGCTAACACGCTAAAACCGCAGACGATCGTCAAGATCCATTCACCTAACTGCATGCCAGTCGTGCTAAAGGCATCTTGCATGAATGGTAAGTAGGTCAAGCCCATCTGCAACAAGATCATGAGTAAGATGATCGAGAATGCCTTTTTATTTGTAAATGAAGCACTGGAGAAGGCCGATTCTTCGGTGCGGATGTTGAACAAGTAGAAGATCTTGCTAAAGACGATGATGTTGACCATCGCCGTGCTTGCCAGCGCTACTGAGGCACCCGTAGCGATCAGCAGCTCATAAGCACCTGATCCGACTAAGGCGATCAACAACGAAACGTAGCCTAACTGAAACATTTCACGCCCTGAGATCAAGCGACTATTGCTCTTACGTGGTGGACGTTTCATCAAGTCACTTGCACCTGGTTCAAAGATGAACGCAAATTGGATCGTGATCGCAGAGACTAAATTGATCCAAAGTAGTTGGGTCGCTTGTAAAGGCATCTCTTGGTTGAAGAGGATCGTCAAGAAGATGATCAACCCTTCAGCAAATGAGGTCGGCAATAAGAAGAGGATACTCTTTTTGATATTGTCGTAGATCCGGCGCCCTTCTTTGATCGCAGTAGCTAAAGTTGCAAAGTTATCATCAGTTAAGATCATATCTGAAGCTTCTTTAGCAGCATCAGTTCCTTTGATACCCATGGAAACACCAATGTCGGCTTTTTTCAGCGCGGGGGCATCATTGACACCGTCACCAGTCATCGCCGTAACTTTGCCACTTTGTTGTAAAGCTTCGATGATCTCGAGCTTGTTTTCCGGCGTTGTACGGGCAAAGATCTGATTTTTAACGGCTGCTTCACATTTTTGTTTAGCAGTTAGTTGATCCCACTCTACCCCAGTGATCGTGTGTAATTCACCAGCAGCTAAGCCTAATTGACGTCCGATCGCAGCAGCAGTCAATGGAGCGTCACCGGTGATCATCTTGACTTCGACTTTGGCTTTGTTCATCTCACGTAAAGCTGCGATAACTTCTGGGCGTGGTGGGTCGATGATCCCGGTCAATCCGAGGAAGGTAAAGCCAGTTTCGAGATGATCGTGTTCTAGGTTTGTAACTTGGTCAGCGTCTTTGATCACACCTAAAGCCACGACCCGTTTGCCTTGGTTAGCTAAATGATCGGCTTTTGCTTGCCAAAATGAACGTTCAAAGTTTGGATCTTGTTGTTGTGCAAAGTTGAACAACTTATCTGGTGCGCCTTTTAGATAGATCTTTTTAGAGCCATTTGAAAGCTGTACAAGGCTTGCCATGTAACGGTGAAACGAATCAAAAGGCAAGAGATCTAATTTTTCCAGTTGAGCACTTTCTTTATTTGGCATCAATTTGTGATAAGCGGTCAAAAAAGCCCCGTCAGTTGGTTCACCATTGATCGTCCAAGTATCATCAACTTGGGTCAAAGTCGTATCGTTGGCAAAATAACCAGCTAAGAGAAGTTCTTTTAGCTTAGCTTCACGTTCAGTAGTCGCTTCACCATTGATAAATAACGTCCCAGTTGGAGCATAACCACTACCACTGACTGAAAAATGACGTTCATCAAGATAAATATCTGTCACGGTCATTTCATTTTTAGTCAATGTCCCAGTCTTATCAGTTGCGATCACATCGACTGCACCTAATGTTTCGGCCGAAGGTAAGGATTTAACGATCGCATTTTTATTTTTAGCGAGGTCAGAAACACCTAAAGCTAAGATCACCGAAGTTGTAGCTGGCAGACCTTCAGGGACCGAACCAACGATCATCGTTACGATCGCTAAAGTCAAGACGGGTAGAGAATAGCTTTCAAAGATAAAACCTAAGATAAACAGTAAGACGGCTGCCCCTAAAACGCAAAGTGAAACAGTTTTACCTAAAGCGTTGATCTCTTTGACTAATGGGGTCGGACGTGTTTTGGCGCTAGCAACTGCAGTCGAGATCTTTCCTAATTCGGTTCTTTCACCGGTCGCTACGACCACACCTAAACCAGAGCCGTTGACGACTGTAGTGGAAGAAAAGGCCATGTTTGCTTGTTCAGCCAAGGGCAAGTCAGCTGTTTCTAAGACAGAAGCGTGTTTAGTTACTGCATCAGCTTCACCCGTCAAAGCGGACTCTTGGATCCTAAGGTCAGCGGTCTTTATCAAGCGTAGATCGGCTGGAACTTGGTCACCGGCTTCAAGAAAGACGACATCGCCACAAACTAATTTGGTCGCATCGACGTCTTGACGGATCCCATCACGGTAGACGGTAGCATTAGTTGCTAATAAGTCTTTGATCTTAGCTAAAGCATCAGCAGCATTGGCCTCTTGATAGTAACCGATCACAGCATTGGCGATGATCACGACACTGATCACGAGTGCATCGGTATAATGACCTAGAAAAAGCGTCAATAATGTCGCAAATAACAAGATATAGATGATCATGTTATTGAACTGGCGGATAAATAACAGCCAGTTTGGTGTTTTTTTAGCGATCAGGGCATTAGGTCCGTCGCTTGCTAGTCTTTTAGTTGCAGTTTTGGTTGAAAGGCCCTGTAAAGGGTCCTCTTGCTCATAATTTTGTAGTAATTCTTCTAAATTCTTCTGATAAGGTCTCACTTATTATATTTCCTTTCTGTAATTCATATCTAGCACTAATATTTGTTACCTAGTACTAACTACGATAGACAAAGAAAATTTTTTCTAAGCGTACAAAAATAGCGCGAGGCGGATAAGGGTCGTCCACTCGTGTTACCTACCTTTCTATTAGTTTAATAGTTCAAATGATTTAAGTATATTTTACTATGATAAGTGATGGGCTGGAACTGGTTACAAAGGGATTTAAAGTAAACTTAAAACAGCTTAGGTAAAGTTTAAGAGGAGTGACGCAAGGAGTAAAACGAAGTATTGATAAAAACGAAAAATATAATTGATATTGTGTTTAATATTCGTTTTGATTTCTAAAAACCCCCGTTAAATACAAAAAAGACCATAGAAGCTAGCTAGGAGTTCTATGGTCTATATTATATATAACACAGTCAAATAGACCTTTCATCGCCACCATTATGTTCTTTCACGATCTTATTTTACATTATTGGCGATCCGTTTATTTGAACTGTCGGGGTGGTTCTAAAAGGAGGATACAAGCCCTCAAGCGAAGTGCCCAAAACACTTGCTACGTCAATGTCAGACGCTAGTACGTGCGTAACATGCGAAGGCTCAACAGCCCCCTTTTCACCCTTAATTATACTAGATGTCATCCCAAAGTCAAGCGCTTTCATTTGGTGAGCGTCATTCTTTACCACTTCCGAATGTTTTGCTAGAATTAAGAGTAGTTTTAAATTATTTTTTGGTTAATATTATAATCTTTGGATAATTGTTCGGAGATGGTGTTGATCAATGTTTGCTATTTTTGTGGTTTGTTAAGTTTATTGTTTGCGATTGGTACGTATCTTTTGGGGGATTAAATTATATTTTTATTATTTTTAAAAATTAAACCATGTTAATAAAAATATTTACAAATCCCAAAGAAATAGATATACTAATTGAAGTTTTACAGTCATTTATAAATTGCTATTTATTTTATTGATAAAGAGAGGAGAAATAATCTTGTATTTAGCAATAAATGTTTTAGGTTTAGTTGTCTTTCTAGCGATCGGGGTCGTATTTTCTAAGGCCCGTAATGAGATCAACTGGCGTGGCGTTGGTACGATGGTCATCTTTAACTTGGTGATGGCTTGGTTTTTGACTAGCTTTTCAGGTGGGCGTGCGATCGTGCAAGGTGCAGCTGCTGGTTTTAACGAATTGATGAAGATCGCTTATATCGGGATCGAATTTGCTTTGCCAAGCATGGTCCAAGTCAAACAAATGGATTGGTTCGTGCAAGTATTGCTCCCGATCTTGATGGTCGTTCCATTATTTGACATCTTGACTTATATTGGGGTCTTGCCTTGGATCATCAAGTGGATCGGTCGTGGTTTATCATTTATCACAGGTCAACCTAAGTTTGAATCGTTCTTTGCGATCGAAATGATGTTTCTTGGTAATACAGAAGCTTTAGCGGTCTCATCTTTACAGCTCAAACAGATCAATGCTAAACGTAATTTGACATTAGCGATGATGTCGATGAGCTGTGTGACTGCATCGATCATTGGGGCATACACTCAAATGATGCCAGGTGAATACATCTTGACGGCGGTCCCTGTCAACGTTATCAATGCTTTGATCGTAGTAGCGATGTTAAATCCAGTCACTGTTCCAGCAGATGAGGATACGATCGCTACGATGAAGAGTTCAGCGATGGCAGAAAAAGAGATCGGTGATGTGGATGAAAATGGTAATGCTAAAAAAGAACCATTTTTCTCATTCTTGGGTGATTCCATCTTAGGTGCTGGTCGTTTGATCTTGATCATCGCCGCTAACGTGATCGCCTTTGTTGCTTTAGCAGCTTTGATCGATAAGTTGCTTGGCTTGATCAATCCTTGGTTATCATTGGAACACTTACTTGGGATCGTGATGTATCCATTTGCATGGTTGATGGGCTTACCACATGGCGAAGCTTTCCAATTTGCACAATATATGGGTACAAAATTAGTTACAAATGAATTTGTTGTTATGGGTCGTGTAACAAGTACGATCAATGACTTTGCGCCACACTACAAAGCAGTGTTGACGGTCTTTGTGACTTCCTTTGCTAACTTCTCAACGGTTGGTATGATCATCGGCTGTTTCAAAGGTATCGTCGATCGTGAAAAGAACGATCTTATCTCCAAAAACGTTGGCTACATGTTGCTTTCAGGGATCTTAGTTTCCCTCTTATCCGCAGCAATGGTCGGTTTATTCGTTTGGTAAAATAAATAGTAATAAAAATGGTCGCTTGATTTATTCAGGCGACCATTTTTTTATTTAAAGATCAAAAGTGCAAGTAAAGCTAGGATAGCTGGTGTCCCTTGAGCGAGTAAGATCTTAGGGTTCTTAGCGCTTGCCCAGCCATAGACCGCAGCGACGATAACGAAGATCACAAACATCATACTGCCCATATATTGAGTATTTTCCGGGAAAATAAAGCGACAGTTCAAAAGACCGATACCGATAAAGCCATTGTATAGTCCTTGGTTAGCCATTGCAACTCGCGCCTCGGGCATTTTGAGATACTCTTTTCTGAGGCCGAAAGTTCGATGTAATTTTTCTTCACTACCAAACATTTCCATCCCCATGATATAGAGAGCTTCTAAGGCAACGACTACGATCAAGGCGGTTGAGATAATTGACATGCAAAAAACTCCTTTAACTAAATTAATAGAAGTATTATATAATATTGTGTACAACAAATCTACAATTAAATGCAAAAGAATACTAAATGCCGTGGTTAGTAAACATTAAAGATGATATAATACATACAAGCTCTTATGTTTGAGCGCTCTAACAGATATCAGTTGCAGGTGTATGAAAAGGATGTGACAAAATGCAAGCCGATGTTTTGATCAGTCAGGATCTGTCCTGTGTGGGTCAGGTTTCCATGAGTGTAGCGCTACCCTTGCTGGCGGCTGCAAACTTGAGACCAGATGTTTTACCGACCGCACTCTTATCAACGCATACGGGAGGCTTTGGTGAAAATACCTACTTAGATCTTTCTTCTGAAATGTCACACATTCTCCAGCATTGGCAAAAATTACAGCTTAGGTTTTCAGCCGTCTATCTGGGATATTTGGGGGCTAGACCTTTAGATGTGATCTTGTCAGCTTTGTCAGTTCTCAAGACACCTGAAACGCTTTTATTAGTTGATCCAGTAATGGCTGACCATGGTAAACTTTACCGCGGTTTTGATATGGATTATGTAGCTCAGATGCGCAAACTAGTGCACCAAGCAACGATCGCAACACCAAATTTAACGGAAGCCCAACTGCTTTTAGATGAGGCTTTGACTACTTCTCCACTTGCGATCGCTGAAGCAACGCAACTACTTGTGCGTTTTGCAACTACATTCAAGTTAGAAACTGCGATCTTAACTGGGATAGACTGCGGTGACAAGATCGCCGTGATCGGTTATGAAATGGGCAAAACTTGGATCTTGACGCGTCCTAAATTGGCTGGGAACTATTTTGGGACGGGAGATCTGTTTGCCAGTGCTTTGCTGGCGGGGATCATGAAGGGTAAAGCGGTCAAGGCTGCTGCGGATCTCGCAATGGAATTTATTTTTCAAGCGATAAAGCTGACACCGACACCTAGAGATCAGCGTTTTGGCGTCGATTATGCGCGTGCATTACCATATTTGTTAGAAAAGTTATGATTTTTTGGAGGAAATACTATGTTGCGTGACCAGCAAAATACATTGCGAGCGGTCATTTTAACGGGCCTATTTGCTGCACTGATCTATATTGGCATTTGGACGTTACGGATCCCGATCCCTGCGATGGTCGGGCGGCCGTTTATCCATTTTGGTAATACATTGACAGTAACATCAATTCTTTTTTTGGGAAAACGCAATGGTATGTTGGCCGGTATCATTGGCTTGGGTGGATTTGATATCTTAAATGGATATATTGCCGTCTCATGGCTGACGATGCTTGAGGTCATAGTTGTAGCTTTGATAATTTCCGGACTTTTCAAGGCTATGGGATATGTTGACAGTCAGCGAAATATCATGATCTTAGCGATAGCTGCAGGATCGACTAAGATCGTGACTTCGTATCTAGCTTCGATCATTGAAGCGTTGATGGTCGGAACAAGCTTTAAAGCAGCTGCAGTGGCCGCCTTTTTCAGCTTACCTGCGACTGTCATCAATTCCATTTCAACGGCGATCTGCGTACCATTATTGTATTTCATGATCAAAAAGATCTACACCTTGGTGCACCAGCGCCGAGGCTCATTATAAACAACTGAACTTAGAAAATAAGATCTGCTTGGAACTGTCCAAACAGATCTTATTTTTATCCCCTAAAAATATTTTTAAAATTGTGCTTGTTTTAGCAAAGCTTCTTTGCTATAATATCTTTTGTTGGTAAATTGGGTGGTTAGCTCAGCTGGCAGAGCAACGGACTCTTAATCCGTGGGTCCAGGGTTCGATCCCCTGACCACCCATCACTTTCCCCGAGAGCATATCTCGGGGATTTTTTTATTTCTGATAATTTTGGAGTCTAAACTGCTTAGGAGTCATCCCCGTGAGGCGTTTGAAAGTTTTAGCAAAATGGGCATAGTCACTAAAACCTAATGCTTGCGGAAGCTTTTGAATATCACTGTCTGTACACAGTAACTGTTTTGCAACTGTGATCTTTTGCAAAATGATGTATTGGCGGATCGTCATCTGTAGTTCAATTTTGAAAAGGTATTTTAATTTAGCTTGACTGAGATCAAAATGGGCACAGAGTTCATCGATCCGCAACGGGGCATTTAGATTATTTTTGATATATTCACTGATCTGATCGATCAAAGGCGAGCGGATCTTTTCTTGGTGATCGGCGAGCTCTTGGGTGAAAAGTAAGAGGGCTGTGGTACAGGTCTCGATCAGTTGGGCAGTAGTGGTGCAGAGTTCGATCTCGGTAATAAAAACATTTTGTAAGTGCTTTGATTCGGAGGGTGGAAGTTGGTTCGCAATAGCTAGATGGGTGACCTTTTCTAATAAAACTATCAAATAGTCCTTTTGGG
>NZ_CAQLEL010000102.1:0-1612 GCF_948826705.1 uncultured Ligilactobacillus sp. | reverse complement strand
TTGCGCAACGCCACATTCGTAACATGGAACCACGGACAAGACAGCTGGCAGCAGGACTGACGATTGATCTGGATCGGGTGCCGAAGAAATACGCAGGACTGGATGGCACGGAGATTGCCATTTCCGAATCTCAGGAGAGGATGGCGGTTGTCGTTGACCCGAAGGACGTGGATCCGTTCCTGGCCTATGCTGCAGAAGAAAACTTGGAGGCGGTAACCGTAGCCGAGGTGACGAAAGAACCCCGCCTGCGGATGCACTGGCGCGGAAAGACCATCGTTGATTTAAGCCGTGCCTTCCTCGATACGAACGGTGCTCATCAGGAGGCGAAGGTTAAGGTTTCCATTCCTGCAAAAGAGGATAATGTATTCCGGAGAAAAAATGAAGGAAGAAAGAATTGCAAAAGCAAATGCTAAAGCTATCAAAAAGCAAGCTGCTACCGAGAAACTAGATATGCAACTCAAGAAAAACGAGCTCAAGTTACAGAAACAACAACTTAAAAGTAGAACTAAAATCAAATGCCCGAAATGTAAAAGCACCAACGTTCAACCTCTTGGCGTACATAAAAAAGGATTTTCTGTCGGTAAAGCAGTAGGTGGCGCTGTTTTGATCGGTGGTTTTGGGACGATGGCTGGATTTGCGGGTAAACGAACGAAGAAAACTGATTTTGTTTGTTTAAAATGCGGTAAACAATTTAAAAAATAGCAATTATTCCGACCCGTCCAAATGACGGGTTTTAATATCACAACAAAAGAACATACATTCGAAAGGAGCGATAATATGGCAAGTATCGTCAAACGTGGTAAGAGCTATCATGTTCGAGTTTCTTGGCGTGATAAAAATGGCGTACTAAAGCAAAAATCTAAAGGTGGCTTTAAAACTAAAAATGAAGCTCGTCAGTACGCAGTCGAATTAGAGCAACAACTATTTACAGGTATTAATATCAAGCAAAAGAAAATCCCCTTTTCTGAGTATTTTGCTAATTGGTATCAAGTATATAAACAACCTACTTCAAAGCACTCAACGCAAAAACGATATGAAGTTGCAATAAGACAGATCAACGAGTACTTTCAAGACATTGCGATCCAAGACATTACTCGTCATGATTATCAAGTCTTTCTAAATCAATACGGTACGAAACGCTCAAAAAATACCGTTCGGATCATGCACTCAATGATCAAAGCTTGTGTTAGCTCAGCTATGTACGACGAGATCATCCGAAAAAACTTCACTGAAAATATCCAACTCGTATTCGACCCTGCAAGAACTAGAAAGATAGACTACCTCTCACTTGATGAACTCAAGCGATTAACTGATCTTTGCTTAAACGGGCGTCAAAAGCGCTATACGTCTCGCTACATGATCTTAACATCATGACTGGAATGCGTATTGGTGAGATCATGGCACTTACTTGGGACGACATCGATTATCAACGTCAAACGATCACAGTCAATAAGACTTGGGACTATCAAAGTGGTGGTGGATTTAAAGCAACGAAAAATGATTCATCTAATCGGACTGTAAACGTAACACAACAATTGCTTGATTGGTTAGCTGAACTCAAAGAAAATAATAGCAATATGGTATTTGAAAATGCACGTGGTCAGATCCCAAC
>NZ_CAQLEL010000101.1:0-10579 GCF_948826705.1 uncultured Ligilactobacillus sp. | reverse complement strand
CTGAAAGTAGTGCATCTTTAAAGAAAAAAGATACGATCGTGATCAGTAAAAAACCCAGCATGCTAGCAACACTGACCATACTGGAGATGTAAAGTGTCACTAAAAAGATCACCCAAGCAATAACAAAGAATAATGGATTATAAACTAATAAGACACCAACACTCGTGGCCACAGCCTTCCCACCCTTAAAACCAGCAAAAATCGGAAAGACATGTCCAATGATCGCTGCCAAACCGATCAAGAGCGGATCAGCAGTGGAATGGAATAAGAAAGGTAATAGGGCAGCTAAGGTCCCTTTAAACATATCCATCAATAAAACGACCGTCCCAGCTTTTTTTCCTAAAACACGAAATGTATTGGTCGTTCCCATATTACCACTACCGTAATCACGAACATCTTTACCATACATCATCTTCCCGATCCAAACACCTGATGGGATGGAACCTAAAAGATAGCCAATGATCAACATCAAGATGATCTTTAATGTCTCTGACAAAAAAATTCCTCCTCTAAAAAGCAATACGTTTTATTGTACTGGCTTTTGAACATAAATTCAATAATGATCAGACGATATAATTGAAAATAACAAAGATCCCAGCAGCTAAAAAGCCCAGACCGATCACCAGAGTCATTGCTTTTAATTCCCCAGAGGCTTCATCCCAAGCAATGTTTTTTTCATCAGCAGTCAAAGCACTAGTATGATGTAAAATAGCCATTGTAAAGCCGACGATCAAAAACATTAGGCTCATTATGCCATAACCGATCAAAGAAATTATCGGTAATGTAGCTAAATTCCCGATCACCAGTAAGATAACACTTAGTAATAAGCCAAGTGCGAAGAGCAAACGTCCATTCATATGATAAATTCTCCTTAAAACTAGTCTTACAGACATTATTACACTTTTTTAACAGCTTAACAAATGTTTGAGTAATTTACATAAAAAACTTGTGTTGTATTCAAATAAATAAATCGTTAAAATACATCTTGTACACAAGTTTTACCTCACAATAAATTGGAGGAGAAATTTTGAAGATCAAAAAGATCATTTTAAGTTTCGTAGCTTTTATGCTATTAGGGATGTCGACAGTGCAAGCCAAGACGAATTTGGGCGACCAAAATACGATGGCTGTTGCATGGTATCAAACTTCAGCTGAAGTAAAGGCGTTGTATTTGCAGGGATATAATGTTGCACGGAATAATCTGGCAACTAAGCTTGCAACTTCGTCAGAAAAGCCGAAAGCTATCATTTTAGATATTGATGAAACGGTATTAGACAATTCACCATATCAGGCTTACAACGCTTTAAATAATAGATCCTACCCACATGGTTGGGATCAGTGGGTCAAGGCAGCTAAAGCTAAGGCTGTGCCAGGAGCAAAAGACTTTTTGAATTATGCTAATGAGCAGGGAGTTCAAATCTATTATGTCAGTGATCGTGAACAGAGCCAATTAAAGGCAACGATCAAGAATTTGACGGCTGAAGGGTTGCCACAAGCTGATCATGAGCATATCTTGCTCAAACAAAAGCAAGATAAGACTAAAGAACAACGGCGACAACAAGTGGCACAAAAGGCTGATGTTATCATGCTGTTTGGCGATAATCTTTCTGATTTTAACGATCCTGCCGAAAATACTGTCGCTGAACGCACAAATGATGTTATGCAAAATGCAACGCAATTTGGGGATAAATACATCATTTTACCTAATCCAATGTACGGTAATTGGGAAGCTGCATTATATAATAACAATTACCAACAAAGTGATTCCAAGAAGAGTAAGTTACGTAAATCGCATTTAACTTACTTCGATCCAAAAACTAATAAGGTAAAACAAACGACTGTAACTACTAAATAATGAGCTAAAACTTGTGTACTTGAAAACTTGAATTTATCTAGTCAGCCTGCAAGCTAGTAGGCTGATTTTTTATAGTTATAGGATGAATGATTATTGGATAGAATTAAGAAAAATACATCTATCTAGGATATATAGCTAGAACTTATCTAGCCATTGCAAATGTAATGTGTAGTTACTTTTAAGTGAGTCAAATAAACAGGTACTTTTTACCCATCGTATAAGAGTTATGGGATCAAAAAATGAAACTAGACTAGAATAAAAATAACGCCACTCCGAAAATAGGGTGGTGTTATTTTTTGTTATAAACAGATCTTCTGTGCCCAAATTCCAAAGCCAGGATAATCATTCTGTCATCTTGAATATCACATAGGAGGCGATAGTCACCAATTCTGTATCGCCATTCATAGGCAAGATTTCCAGTTAAACCTTTACCATGTAAACGTGGATCAGATACACCATCAAGATTTTTATCTATCCAGGCAAATAGTAACCGTTGAATCTGTTTGTCTAATTTCCTAATTTGTTTTTGTGCTCTTTTTGAGTATTCAACATGATATTCTTTCAAAGACCTAACTCCTTTTTAAAATCAGCATGTGAGATAGTTTCTGGATCTTGTTGATACTCTTTGTACGCCTCTTTATACGCCTGAAGGTCATATTCGTCATCAATTCTTTTTTTTAGAGCTTCTTTGAAGAGAGTAGATAAATTCTCTCCAGAAATCTCTGCATATCCCTTAAAAAGTTCTTCTTCTTGTTGGTTTAATCGGATACTAATAGTAGCCATTTTTAACCCCTCACTTTCTATAAATATTTTACCACGTTCGTGTTACATTGTGTTACTTTTGTTTTGTATATAACTAGATACATTTATAAGTTAATCAATATAAAGTGTATATAAAATAGTATATTTTTTCTCGATTTGATGAGTTCTTATTTATGTTATTATACATATGTAATAATGAACTAGAACCGAGGTAATATAATTATAAAATTTTATATAATTTAAGGGATAGTGAAAAATTATGGCAAGAAAATCTACTTATAATGTTCAGCCTTTTAGATCAGAAACAGAGATCGATGATTTTTTACGGAGAACCAAAAATTCAAAAAGAGACGTTTTTCTATTCTTATTTGGGCTCAATACAGGTTTGCGTATGTCAGACATTGTCAAACTTAGGGTGAGAGACATAAATAAACCAGAACCAATTATTACTGAAAAGAAAACAGGTAAGAAGAAACGACTGTTTTTAGACGGAATTCAGGATATTGTCCAAGAATACATAAAAGATATGAAAGATGATGATGATCAGTTGTTTCCGTCCAGACAGGGTGGACATATAACAGTTAATACCGTATACAAATTGTATGTCAAAATAGGGCATGAACTAGGTAGAGACGATATAGGATGCCACACACTGCGAAAAACATACGGCAGATTTTACTATCTAAAGACGCATGATATTGCTACGTTGATGTACCTATTTAATCATAGTAGCGAGAAGATAACTAAAAGATATATCGGGATCACTGATGATGATGATGCTAAATCAAGTCTTAAAGGATTCCGTATAGGTGTTAAGGGTGGTGAGATATAATGAAATTCTTTTATGGGATACTCGAGTCATTTGCAGACTTTATGGGGTGTCTTTTTAGTATACTTTGGATTGGTTTTTGGCTGATGTTAACCTACGTATATCTTAAGGTAGCTTTTAATATATAAACGATTTTTGGAGGTATTTTAACATGCAGTTGGTTAAAGATATTTCTGTAAATGATATTCTTGAAGATGGTGTAGTTGAAGGGTTGCGTTATATTATACTCAAATCAGAATTTTCGTTGAATGGTTATATTGAAAGACCAGATAATTTACCAGAAGGAGTCGATAATGAACTGTACTGGAGTTTAGACGTGCATGGTCGATTTAGCTTTAGTGGGTACATAAGATGCAATGATAGTAATTTTAGTGGAAGTTACCTGGGTTTTGATACTGTTCATGACATAGACAAGATCCCAGGTAGCGCTACTTGGACTGTAAAAGACGTTCAGCTTGAATGTATACACGTAGCTGAGCAGTTGAAAGAATTAGAGAGAAAGTTGGAATAATTAGTGATAGAGAACGATCGAGATTTAGAATATTATCGTGAAACTGTGCGTGATAATGCGGATATTAGAGTTGGGAGATATTCATTTAAGGGAAATGCTATATTTATGGACGATATAAATCAATCATTCCTTAGTAGGCTTTTCCAACTACAGTCTTATGGGTGGTTTATAATACCAGCGCATTTATTAAATATGTACGTAGAAGAAGAGTATGATAATCGCACAACCAGCAATAAAATTGGACGTGCCCTTGCTGGGGGATTAATGTTTGGGACAGTTGGTGCTGTTGTTGGGGCTACTAGCGGAAAACAGACAGACGAAAATGATTTAACCTGTTCTTGACATTAGCCCGATGTATTCTAGTCCTACAATCTAAAATTAATTGCAACATATAGTAAATCATACCCAATTAGGAGCATTAGTATGGGACATGGACATTTAACTTTAGATGAAAGAGCAAAGATAGAGCTTTTATGGAAACAAGGGAGACGTATGGCTGATATAGCTAGAGAATTAGGTAGGCATAGAAGTACCATTTCTAGAGAGATAAGAAGATCTCAAGATTTTGAAGATTATAAAGAGCTGATGCCTAAAAAGCGAATGAAAATCTTGAGATATGACGCTAAAAGCGCTGAATTTAAGGCTAGGTTAAGATGGGAGACTGTGGGACGAAAATCACTTTATAGCAGCTATACGGGTAGAAAAATCAATAAGTATCTGCGTAAAAAGTATTCTCCAGAACAAATAGCATACGGCACAAAGGATGTGACTGTATCTAAAAATACGATATACAACTGGATCTATCGAGGAAAGCTTGAAATTAGCCGATCTGGCTTACGAAGAAGACGCAAGAAAAAAGGAAAAAGAGTACGAGAATCAGAGGCTGAAATGAACAGAGAATTGATAAAAGGTAGATCAATAGAATTCCGTCCAAAGCAAGCAAATACTCGTTCAGAATTTGGACATTGGGAATTGGATACAATTCTACCTAAACGTGGTAGCAAAGATGTGATAGCTACATTTAGCGAGCGTAAGACACGTTTCTTGTTTGCAGTTAAAATTAAGTCAAAGTCAGGCACATCTCTAATTCCAGCAATAGACACGTTTATGTCGTTGTATGGTGAGTATGCACGCTCCATAACATGCGATCACGGTACTGAATTTACAAATACTACCTTGGTTAATCAAATCGAACAATATGGGGTTAGTGTTTATTTTGCACATCCATACGCACCGCACGAGCGTGGATCAAACGAAAATTTAAACGGGCTTTTAAGGGAATATGTTCCAAAGAAAACGTCATTCTCTAAGTTGTCACAGATGGATTTAAAAAGCTATGTGTCAGAAATTAATAATCGTCCTAAAAAACTCCATAACTTTAGAACGTGTTTAGAAGTATTTAAAGGTGAAATAAAGAGGGCTAAATTTGACAAATGAGGGGGAAAGTTAATATATATTCAATATAAATGTTTAAGTTTTTTTAAAATTGTTGCGTTTAATATTGACTTTCGCCCGATGTATTCTAGTTTACATAATATACATTATAAAAAGTAGTTTTGGTAGCTAAAATAAACAGTTAGTATTATATACATAACTGTTTATTTTAGCTAGACCTTGATCACTAGCTCATCAGTATCGAGCCAGACTTCTTGGCCTAGCGGGATCGTGAATATTGGCTGTGTATGTCCAAAATCTAGATCATACATCACAGGTATCTCTTTTAGGATCGGAAATTTGTCTAGGACGTATAATAATCGTTGCTCTGTCATCTGTGATATTTTGGGAAAACGCCCTAATAAAAGCGCGCATGGTCGTTTAGCTAGTTGTAACACTTGAGCTAACAACCTAGAAAAATCCAGCCAAGTTTCACCATCATCTGCAAATTCAAGCAAAATTATCTTATCCTCAAAGTTTGGTTGGTATTGAGTTCCTGCTAACAAGAACAACGTGTTGACATTACCACCAACTGTTAGACCTCGTACCTGCCCCGATGTATAAACTTTCCAATCAGTCGGGTAAAATGTCCGCTTGCTGTCAGATAAAAACCACTCATCGCTTGACCATGTCTGTGATGGTCGAAGCTCATAATGCTTTTTTGTTAGTGCTTGCATGAAATTGTTATCTTGATAAGCCCCTGCTTTATCGAGCATTTTTAATGTTATATAAGCGGGACCATAATAGGTAACTAGCCCTGTTTTAGCTGTGATAGCATTAGCAAGCGCAGTGAAATCAGAAAAACCGCAAATGATCTTGGGATTATTTGCTATCAGATCAAAATCTAGATATGGTAATAATTCATTTGATGTAAAACCACCGATCACTGTTTGGATCGCTTTGACATTAGGATTGCTAAAAGCAGCATGAATATCATCTATTCGTTCAGAGATGCTGTTAGTGCCATCTAAAGTCATCCCTGATAAATAATTACCAAAAGTGACCTTAAAGCCCATCTGTGTTAATTTTGCTTGGGCTGTTTGATTAGCAGCAAAACCACCGACACAGTCAAATGTCCGACTAGGCGCAATGATCCTGATCTCATCATTTTGTTTCAAGCGTGCGGGTATCAGCATAAACATCCCTACTTTCTAAAAAATATTAAACAAATTTTAGCATATAAATCGTATAAAACAAAAAATATCGACCCCAAGCCAATTGACTTGAGGTCGATATTGATTAATCACCATATGAATTGATATATTCGTGTGCATTATTCCAAAATGGAACTTTGACAACACCTAAGATCTTAGAACGTGGTACAAAGCCATAGGAGCGACTGTCATTGGAAACTTCACGATTATCACCTAAAACAAAGTACTCATCTTTAGGGACCGTAAATGAATGTCCAGTTCCAAGAGTCACACCCTTACCTTCTGCATTTGAGATCGATAAAGTTCCTTCTTTTTGTTGCTCGGTAGTGATATATCCTTGAGATTGGAATTTTCCATTAACATAGAGCTTACCATCATTTTTATACTCGATCTTGTCACCAGGCAAGCCGATAATGCGCTTGACGTATTTTGTACTATCGCTCACACCAGCACGATCGTCAACGCCCTTAGCGCTGAAAACAACGACGGTATCACGTTTTATCTTAGCATGCTTTAACATGATCACACGTTCGTTATTTTGTAGATTAGGATACATTGACAAACCATCGACTTTGACCAACGATAACAGGAAAGTGTTGATCAAAAGTGCGATAAGAAGCCCGATAACAACGGGCCAGATCCAACTCATGATATTTTTAAATGTTGACATCTAATTTTTCCTCCAACGTTTCTAAGTAATTAAAGCTGTTAACTTGTTCTAAAGCATTGGTCTGATCTTTTAAGACGATCTCAAAGATATTGGTCGCATCTTCATTCAGTAAAGGTAAGACATTTTCCCAAGCGATCTTACCCTTACCAAGTTCTAAGCTATCATGTGTTTTGCCTAGCGAGTCAACTAAATGATAATGAACGATATTTTGTTTTAGACGAGTTAAGGCGGTCATTAATTTAGCACTATCCCCCTGCCATTTGATAAAGCAATGCGATGTATCAAAGGCTAAGCGATAATCATGAGCTAAGATCTTGGTATCTAACGCTTCATCCCCATAATAAAATACCGGTGAGATCGAATTTTCAAACATCACATGCTCTTTACCAAGATCTTTAAAATGGTCTAAGCGCTTAAAAACATATTCTTCAGCATGGTCTAAATCAGGATATAAACTGAGAAATTCAGCTGTTTGGCGCGAATAAGATCCATGGATCAATACTTGAACATTTTTGTCATAAGCTAATTGTAACAAATCTAAGGAACTTTGCTCAATAAATCGGTACAACTCTGGCAATTTATCTTCGGGTGTCAAAAGTTCGGTAAAATACTCACGGTAACGCATGGGGTGATGTAATACGATATGGTCTATTTTAGCATCTTTGACTTGATCGATACCATAGGCCAAACGTTTCAGTCCATCCCTAGTAAAGTCGTTTTCAGCAGTGTAGAATTCAAAAACGTTGGGTCGATATTGTAGTCGATCCTTGATCTGTTCAGGGTCAGAACTAGCTTTCAAGCCTAGATCGATTTTTTTCATAAAATCAGCTCCTCCTCAAAAAACTGGATAGGTCATATCACCGATCCAGTTCAAAGCATATATTATTATTTATCGATATCTTCCATCCAACCAAGTGCGAGTGCGTTTTCGCCTAAATGAGTTCCGATAACAGGACCAAAATAGCTGACCTCGATCGAATTGTTTGGATATTTTTTAGCAAGTTTAGCTTGCCACTCTTTAGCTGCTTCTTCGTTATTCGCGTGGATCACGATCATTTTGATCGGATAAGTTAGATCTTTTGTATCTTCTTCAAATAGATCTTCAACGCGTTTTAAAGCGCGTTTAGATGAACGAACTTTATCAAAAGCTACGATCTTGTCGGTCTCATCATCAAAAGTCAAGATCGGTTTGATCTTAAGTACACTACCGACAAAAGCTGCGGCATTTGATAGCCGACCACCACGTACTAGATTTTGAAGATCATCAACGACAAAGTATTCGTTGATCGTTGTCTTTAAATGATCTAAACGAGCTAAGATCTCATCTAGTTCTTTGCCTTGTTTGGCCATCCGAGCTGCTTCGATCGCTAAGTACCCCATCAACAGAACTGTGATCTCAGAATCTACAGGTACAACTTGGATATTGTCGACAGTATCTTTGACTGTTTCCAAAGTTTGAACTAAGCCAGAGATCGTACCAGCTAAATGGATACTGATCACAGCATCATAGCCTTGGTCACCTAAGGATTCATACAGCTCGATCAATTTGCCGATCGGTGGTTGTGAGGTGCTAGGGAAAGTTTCCGAAGTCCGTAGCTTTTCATAAAATTCTTCAGTAGTAATATCAATACCTTCATCATAGCTTTTACCATCGAGAATAAACGGGATAGGAACGATATGGATATCATTTTCTTTGATCTGTTCCGCGCTTAGATAGGCTGTACTGTCGGTAACAACAGCTATTTTCATAAAATTACACCTACTTTAATTATTATTGCAAGTCCTATCATAACACACAAATAAGCTAGTTACTAGCACAGTTCTTACTTGTGCGCGTTCAACAAGCTTCTTTTAAAACGACTTTAAAAATAAATTATATCACTAGATTAGCAAACTTTACACAGATAACTTTGCTCTTTTCTGAAATAAAGGCTACAATATTAAGTGAAACTTTTTAAAGGAGGCTTTTAACATGGCATTTGATGGTATTTTTACCCGTGCAATGGCTAACGAATTAAATGAGCTTCTCTTAGATGGACGCGTGATGAAGATCTCGCAACCTTACGCCAATGAAGTCATCCTAACGATTCGCCAAAATCGCCATAACTATCCTGTTTTATTATCGGCACATCCCAATTATGCGCGTGTTCAGGTCACTGAGATCCCATATACTAATCCCCCAGTCCCAACCAATTTTACGATGGTCTTACGTAAGTATTTAGAAGGTGCTAAGCTAGTAAAACTCGAGCAATTGAATTGTGATCGTGTTCTCAATTTCTATTTTATGACTCGAAATGAGCTCGGTGATCGGTTGCCGTTGGTCTTAAGTATTGAGATCATGGGACGTTATAGCAATATCATCTTAGTAGAACAAGAGACTAATAAGATCTTGGATACTGTAAAGCATGTCGGGATGGATCAAAATCGTTATCGGACGCTATTACCAGGAGCTACTTATAAGATCCCCCCTGCTCAAACTAAACGCGATCCTTTTTTTGATCCAGATAAGCTTTATTTAGAGCTAGTCAAAGCTCATCCGAATCGTGAAGTCTTAGCTACGCAACTTGTCAAGACCTATCAAGGACTATCGCGTCAAAGCGCCCTACAATTAGCTAAGATGCTACACGAAGATCGCGACTTAAGTGCTAGTTTTAACGCTTTTTTAGAGCAAACTAAGCATCCTAAAGCTAATATCTTTACCGAAAAAAACAAGCTAGCCTTTGATATCTTTACACACCATACGACTAAACAAAAATTTGCAACTTTAAGTGAGATGCTCGATAGCTACTATCAAGAAAAAGCAGTGCGCGATCGCGTTTTTCACCAAGGTGCAAAATTGATCCACGTCGTTAAAAAAGAACTATCTAAAAATCAAACTAAGCTCAAAAAATTGGCTAAAGAGCTCAAAAATACGGATAGAGCAGATGATCTTAGAGTCAAAGGTGAATTGCTGACGACTTATCTTTACCAGGTAAAGCCAAATGCAACGAGTGTGACGCTACCTAATTATTATGATGATGAAAAGCCAGTTAAGATCACACTCTCACCACAACTTTCACCAGCTCAAAACTCACAAAAGTATTTCAAAAAATATCAAAAGCTAAAAAATGCGGTTGCACACATAGAGCAACAATTAGCTTTAACTAAAGCTGAGATCGCGTATTTAGAAAGTGTACAGATGCAATTAGAACTAGCCCAACCAAGTGATCTAGATGATATCGAGCTCGAATTACAAACAGCCGGTTACCTATCCCAAACTAAGCAACAAAAAAAGCGTAAACCTAAATTAGGCAAACCAGAAACCTTTGTTGCTACTGATGGGACCGAGATCTCAGTCGGTAAAAATAATTTGCAAAATGATCGG